>DATHIE010000582.1:0-14487 GCA_035316905.1 Chryseolinea sp.
ATATATGTTTCATAATCTGCTAACGGATCGCGGATACACCGTCATTGACATTGATTACCGTGCAAGTTCAGGATACGGGCGTGACTGGAGAACGGGAATTTACCGTCACATGGGAGGCAAAGATCTTACGGACAATGTAGACGGCGCCAAGTACCTGGTTGAAAAATTAAATATAGACCCTCGGCGCATTGGTATTTACGGCGGTTCCTATGGAGGCTTTATAACACTTATGGCCATGTTTACAACCCCTGATGTGTTCGCCGCAGGTGCTGCACTTCGACCAGTAACGGACTGGGCGCATTACAATCAAAGTTATACAGGAAGTATCCTGAACATACCACACCTTGACAGTATCGCGTATGCGAAAAGTTCTCCTTTATATTATGCCGAAGGATTGAAAGGCGCTTTGCTGATGTGTCACGGTATGGTAGATACGAACGTGCACTTTCAGGATGCGGTTCGACTCGCACAGCGTTTGATCGAGTTGGAAAAGAACAACTGGGAACTGGCTGTTTATCCGATGGAAGATCATGCCTTCGTGGAGCCTAGCAGCTGGACCGACGAGTACAAGAGAATATTGAAATTGTTCGAAGAAAATCTGAAGCCAAAACCTGCACCTAAAGGGTAAGTGATTTCATAGCGGCCCTGAATTTTGCCTTGATGTCTTTTTCTCCGGGATGACGTTGATTCTTCACAATCCATTTGCCGTTTACAATCGTACCCAGAACTGCTGATGAATCGGCTGTATAAATTATAGATGGTAGTAAAAATTCCAGTGGTTTTGCGAACAACGGAGATTCTCCACTGAAGACAACCGCATCAAAAACTCCATTCAGTTCAAAGTATTGTTCCTGGTTCGAACAGTTCATCGCTTTCCTGCCGGCACGCAGCGTTTTGTTGAATAATACCTTCGCGCCGTCGTCGAATGTGTTTCGTCGGTGTGTTGTAAGGCGCTGTGCATAATCAAGCCACCTGAGATCTTCCAATGGTGTGAGACTAATATGACTGTCCGTACCAATGGACCAACTACCTCCATTTTTTGCAAAGTCGGTAAGACTGAAGATCCCGTCCCCAAGATTCCCCTCTGTACCGGGACAAAGTACCACGTTCGCCCTACTCGCTGCTAAGCCTGAGATTTCCGATGCATTCATATGCGTACAGTGTACCAGGTGAAAGCGATCGTCCAAAGGCATATTCTCAAGTAACCACTCAACTGGTCGCCTGTTCAAAAATCCCAGACAATCTTCTACTTCCTTCAGTTGTTCGGCTGCGTGAAGATGAAATGGAATGTTTGAAGGTCCCTGATCAAATGTTCGCTTGATATCCGCACTGTCGACCGCGCGCAACGAATGTACACCAAACCCGATCTTGGCATTTGAATACTTTGATACAGCATTAGCTGTGTCGTCCAACAATTGAAAATACTCGTCGACATTTTTCGATATAAACCGGCGCTGTCGTGGCTGAGGCTCTTTGCCAAAATTGCCTGTCTGGTAGAAAATCGGAATCAACGTAATCTTGATTCCCGCCTGCGCAGCCGCAGCCAACAACCTTTCCCCCATCTCCGATAGGTTGGTGTAAGGCTTTCCTGTGATGTCATGATGCAAATAGTGAAATTCCGCCACGTGTGTGTATCCTCTGCGGAGCATTTCGGCGTATAGCATCGCCGCTACTGCTTCATGATGTTCAGGAGTCATTGTGAGAGCGCACTTATACATCGTTTCGCGCCAGCTCCAGAAATCATCTACTGCACCCGGTGAATGCTTCTCTGCCAGTCCAGCCATTGCAAATTGAAACGCGTGTGAATGGGCGTTTTGAAAACCCGGCAAAGCATACCCGTTCACTACCTCAACGGCTATTCCATCCAGGGAAGGCGCTTGTTCGGACAAGTACTGGATCAATCCCTCTCCATCCACGCCGACATAGGCCGGACTCATCCAGCCCTGGTCCTGAAGCAGAGCACTAAACTTGTAAAATTTCATGTACACTCACTGAGGTTTGGTAAGCGAATCGACCAACAGTTTCAACGTCATTCTGAGAACCTCTCTCATTTCATCCGCCCGCACGTTATCAAAGCGCGTTTCAGTATCGTCCATGTAGTTGATCTTGCACATCTCGAGCTGCAACGCCTGTTGATTCTCTAACGGCTTTCCAAAATGTCTGGTAATGAATCCTCCCTTGAACGGAAAATTATGCTCCACAGAATATCTTGAATCTTTAAGGCTGTTGAATGCTATGGCAATTGTCTCAGGAGATGCTGAGCTTCCGTCAGAATCCCCCAATATCAAATCCGGCAATTTGTCTTTATAAATAGTCTCGACATACTGACGAATGGAATGACAATCCCACAATAATACCTTACCAAATTCTGACTTTATATTGTCAAGCAATTGCTTCAGCCTGTCGTGATACGGTCGGTAATACTTATCCACCCGTCTTCTTATCTCAGCGTTTTCCAGATGATCACGTCGGTCAATGTAAATCGGATCTCCAAGAAAATTTGTAACCGGACAAAGACCCGTGATAATTCTTCCGTCAGTATATAGCGGTTTATCTTCAGGATCGCGGTTCAGGTCAATAACCCACCTGCTGTAAACCGCCGAGATGACCGTAATTCCCATTGACGGCCCAAAGTCATAGAGTTGATTTACAAACCAGTCTGTATCATCCGGAGCCTTTATCAGGTCAGGAACAAATTGTCCTCTAATCTCCTCTGGAAATTCGGTGCCACAATGAGGAACGCTCAATATCAGTGGCACTCGCGCTCCTGTCGGATCCTGGATGATGTACGGTTGCATTACTTATTCTTTCTTTTCGACTTTTTCTTCTTGGTCGCCGACGTATTAGCTTCAAGTGTTTTTATTTTTTCCTCAGCTGCCTGAAGTTGGGCTTTTGTGTTCACCAGCGCCTGGTTTGATTTCGTGAGTTCCTGTCGATAGTACGTTTCGAAGTCATTGTCACTTAGTCTTTTTTTCAACATCATAATCCTCCGGTAACTTTCATCGATCCGTTGCCTGCTTATCTGACCGGATTCAACCATTTTATATATGATGGAGTGCACCTTATCTACGGTGCGGTCTTCGGTCTCCTGAATGTTATTTGAAAACGTCATTATATCAACGCCACCTTGAATTGCGAGTCTAATTGATTCCTCCAATCCGAAATGCTTGGAAATTGCCTGCATCTGCATATCGTCTGTGAAGATCACTCCATTAAATTTAAGTCTATTACGAAGTATCCCTGTAAGAACATCGGATGAAAGTGTTCCGGGGTTTCCGTTTTTGTCAAGCTTTCGATTCACAATATGAGACGTCATGACTGCATCTACCAAACCAGAATCAATCAATGCCTGGTAAGGTTTCAATTCTCGTTCTTCCCAGGTATTGGTCACGTCTGCTATACCTAAGTGTGTATCATCTTTCGAGCTCCCATGGCCGGGAAAGTGTTTCAGTGATGTAAGCACGCCAAATTTATGATGTCCCTTAATAAACTCTGCTGCCATCAATGTTACTGAATCCTCATTCGCGGAAAATGCACGCCCAAACTTTGCAATAATGGGATTGTTAGGATTTGAAGCTAAGTCAACGACTGGGGCAAAGTTTATATTGATTCCCAACCCAGCCAACGTTGAGGCTGTTGCTTCTGAATAAAACCTCACCGAATCAAGTGTCGGCCCCTTTGCCATTGCGCGCGCAGTGATAGACCTTGGGAACCCATATTTATCCTTCAGCCGGTTAACTCGCCCTCCTTCCTGATCGATGCTAACAATTAACGGAATAGGTGCTGCTTGTTGATATGTCCAAATTATTTTTTTTAGTGCGACGAATGAATTCTGCGGCGGAATATTTTTTTCGAATAAAATTATTGATCCGACTTTACCTTCCCTTACCTCGTTCAATACCGCTTCATCAACCGTTGTGCCCGCAAAACCAACAAGGATCATCTGACCAATCTTGATCGTGAGACTATCCCTCGTTTGCGCATTGACGACGTTTAATGCCAACAGTAACTGAACAACAATAAAACAGATACTTATACTTTTAATACGTCTCATAAATAAAATTCAAGATTGTTTGCATGTTTCTCCTTACATCACTTCCCGGGACCGTAAAGTTACTGTTCATGAATGAAAATATTAGCGTTTTCCCCTTCCTTGTGACGAGATATCCGCTCAAACTGTGGTTATTAGCTAGAGAACCGGTTTTTGCAAAAATGTAAGGCTGGTCTGCCTTGTACCAATTTTTTATAGTCCCGGATTTACCGCCAACCGCCAACAAGGCGAATAATCGATCACGTGGAACAAGTTCATAAATTTTCTCCCAAAGGCGGACTACCGACCGCGGCGTGAACAAGTTATATCTGGACAATCCCGAACCATCCACCCAAATCGGTCTATCGGGTAGATCCTGCAAAAAATTATCGATGGTGTGTTTGAGGGCGATCTCCGGCCGCAACGTATCGCTTAGCACACCAGCACAAGTGAGCAGCAACTGTTCGGCTATGAAGTTGTCGCTGTCCTGCATCATCACTCTATACAAACTGTCAGCGGGAATGCTATACAGAATGCTTGCTGCTTGTGACAGAGGCGTGCCTATTTGTCGAACTTCCTTCTTTAACGTATCCCTTACCAGTTCACTCGTGAGTGTTGAGTCAACTCTGAATGGAATATCTGCCTCGAAATTAGTTGAAGGCGAGGGATAGAACTTAAAACCATTGTTATCCACATTCCGGATAAGTTTCGGCGTCACTTCCTCTTGCCCGAATGAAAGGTGCTTCGTGAAATAAGCAGGTTTTATAGCGATATGTGAGCCATCGTATTTTACAGAGAAGACATTCCCATAAATTGGAAGAGGTGATCTTTCAGCAGCGTAGTAATCATTGTAATCGTCCCATGCCCAACCGGCACCGAAATTTGTTGATTGAAAATTTGAGGTTGAAAAACATAATATCTTATTCGTATTCTTTAAGAAGTTGAAAGTCCTTCCATTGTCAAAAACATTATGATACAGGAATGAAGGATCTCCCGTTCCCCAAAAGAATAGCGTATCTCCTCTGACTTCGTATTTAAGTGCTGGTATTGAATCCCCCAGAATTTTCAGACTGGCGTATAGCGTGAAAATTTTCGTGTTAGAAGCGGGTGTGAAATATTTGGCGGCATTGTATTCATAGATAGTTTTTTTTTCCGCCAGGTCATACAACATGAACCCGGTATGATCCTGGAATAAATTCTCCGTGTCCTTTAATTTTTTCTCAAGGTTGCGTTTTAATGGCGAACAGGAAAAAATGACGCTTAGGCAGCATAGCGAAAAAAGTGTTTTTTGCATGATCACTTTCCGAGGTATCGCTCTTGTAAGACTTTCCTGTGATGCGTTTCATGACCAGGAATAATAAAACCGAGATTGACCACGGAGAGCTCGGAGTTGCTGGCAATCCCTTTACGCGATAACATTTCAGGAGTAAATCCTTCAAAGAGGTCAATGGTTGTTTGTCTCAGGCGCTCCATCTGGTCGGCAATTTCCTTAATTGACCGGCCGTGGGCATTAGCTTCAGGCGCATAATCATTTTCTTCGAAACCCGGTAGCGGTGTCTTGTCCTTCCGCGCGAAACGCAATGCGCGATACGCAAAAATCCGCTCGACATCGATCATGTGGCTGAGCAGCTCCTTAATACTCCATTTGCCAGCCTCGTAACGAAACTCGCCTTTAGCTTCGGGGATGGACCTTATAAGTTCAAGAGCTTGCCTATTCGACTGTCTCAATATCTCGTACATGTCATAGTCTTTGACATTGTTAACGTACCCGCGATAAAACGCCGGCACTGATTCTAAATCAGGACGTATCATGGGCTAAAAGTAAATAAGAAAAATATAATTATTGAGACCGATGGTTCAGTAAAACCACTTTGATTTGAGTTCCCTCGCCATATTTGCTTTGATGCTGATCATTCCATCCAGTTTTTCAACGGCCTGCTTAACTATATACATTCCGAGGCCCGAACCCTGCGATCGCTCAGTTGCTCTGTAGAACATATTGAAGATCTTATCGAGGTGCTCGGCCTTAATCCCGATACCGTTATCCTTAAATTCAATTTTTGCCTGGTCGTCAGTAATGTCGATTTTGATTTTTAAAAAACTCTTCGTCGAGGAATTGAAATACTTGTAAGCGTTCGAGATGATATTGCCGAAAATTATCTTTATACGTAGTGGATCGCTTTTGAATGTGCACATTACGTTCGAGCTGATTTCCGTTTTTATCGCGTCGAAATTCTCCAGGTGTTCAAGTTCCCGAATACAACTGCTGGCCACTGCGTTGAGGTCAATTACCTCAGGTGCTATTTCGATTCGGTTTACACGGGCATAGTCAAGCATGGATCTTATGAATTCGTCCAGCTTTTTGATCCGGCCGCTGATTTTTGAAAGATAACTATCACGGCTCGCAGTGTCTTTGTCGAGATTTGCCAGGTTGACCAGACCCATAATTGAACTTAATGGTGATCGAAGGTCATGTGAAGTTTTATACATGAGCTGATCCAGTTCAAAGTTCCGTTCAGAAAGCTCTTCCAGCGTGGCCTTGAGCTCTTCCTCCTGCGCTGCCATCTGCACGTTTTGGTTTACCAGTTCCTCATTCAACGCTTTCATTTTTTCTTCAATCCTCATCCGTTCCGTAATATCGCGTACGTACAGCGCTGCACCGATTATTTTCTTCTTTTCGTCGTATATCGGATTATAGCTTGTCTCTAGGATTGACTTGTTGGGTATCTGAGTTGTTGCAGAAAACTGTTCCCCTCCAAAGGCCTTTCCTCCTTCAGTTTTTAAAATAGCTCTAAGATCCCTTGGCAGGACTTTCAGTAAATTATCGCCGGCTTTTATTTCCTTCCCGAACAGTTTTTTAATACTGTTTGCGTGGGACTGGTTGAACATGATGTATCGGTAACTTCGATCGATTGCCAATATCCTGTCAGCCGTACTTTCAAGCACCGCTTTTAGGTTTGCGTTGATGGATTGAATAATTTCCTCGAAGCGTTTTCTTTCAGTTATATCTTTCACGAAAACAGCAACACCTTTTATTTTGTTTGAGTCGTCGCGTATGGGATTAAAAGTTGTTTGAATGTATCCAGTGAACCTTGGATATTTAATGTAGTGCTCTGAAACAAAGACATTCCCGCTCATCGCCTTTTTAATCTCTGCCTTTACCCATTTCAAGTCGTCAGAATTTTTCAGGTACGCCAGTTTGTAATCTCCGACCTTAATATCTGCATGATAAAGCAGCTTCATTATACTTTTATGATTCTGATTGAACGTGAGGTATCGGAATGATGTGTCTACAGCATAGATAGACTCATTCGTGCTTTCCATGACTCCACGAAGGTTTGCATTCAACTCTTTTATCTTCTCCTCAACCTTTTTTATTCGTGTGACATCGGTGATAAATCCTATGATAAATTTTTCACCCTTCTCGTTTACATACCGTGATTTTACGGTTAGCAAATCATACACTTCACCCTGCCTTGATGTTATCTTTTCGTCATTAAAAATAGTCTTGCCTGTTTTGAGAACCTTGTTATCAATATTCCAGAAAACCTTTGCTTCATCCTCATTAAGAAAATCTTCGTCAGTTTTTCCCAGTAACGTTTTTTCGGGGAACCCGATAAGATCGCAGAATCTCTCATTCATCATGATCCAACGGTGCTTGGCATCCTTAACAAACATTGGCGCAGCAACAGTGCCGATTATATTCCGAAGAAAATTACGGGACTCCAAAAGTTCTAATTCAATTTGGCGTTCGCGGGTGATATCGTAGCGTTCCAACAAAATGTTCGTCTTTTCCTTCGTGTTTCAGCAGGTTAACGTTGAGTACTCCCCAAAAGGTCTTGCCATTCTTTTTCCTGAACAACGTTTCAACTCCTTTCAGTACGGAAGTCTTTCGTAGTTCGGCCACGATTTGCTTTCGGTGTTCATCGTCGGCATACAACTGAGCAGGTTTGGTTTTCATCAGTGCCTCCATACTCTCGTAGCCTGTAATCTTACGGTTGATTGTTTCCAACAAGTCTTTCGTTTGTCGCGCATTTTCTTCAGCCAACTTTTTCTCAGAGATGTCACGAAAGTTTGAAACAATACCATTGATCTCGGGGACGTGAAGAAAATTTGTTAGCAATGCTTCGGACCAAAAGTAGTGTCCTTTCTTATGCTTGAGGCGTTGAAATATTGTAGTCGACTTACCCGGTTTGTCTAAAAGCCCTACAAAAAGCGTTCGTGCGTTTTCCAGATCATCGGGATGTATAAACTCCAACCCACTGCGTCCTATCAATTCGGATTCGCGATATCCACCGAGTTTCTTAACGCTTGAAGAAGCAAACTTGATATTGCGATTGTGATCGTACAAGACAATGCCGTCATGTGCATTCTCTATGAATGCGCGAAATGTTGTTTCGCTAAGCTCATTGCTGGTTTTCTGTGTTAGCTTCATGAACGGAGCCTTGAAAAGACTCTAGAACTCTGTAAAGACTTTGTCTGGAAGGGTATCGTCGACCTTGACATTCTTCGGTCCCGCGCCGTCAGATCGGTCAGCCGAAATTAAGATGTCACCATATTTTTGATAGTTATCCCACGGGCGTGTAAAGTTCGCGGAATCCTGATTTGAATTACTGTAGTAGGACCATTGCTTCACGAGATTGTCATTCGCATCAACAAAGATCCTGTATTTGTTTTGCGGAGTGTCGCCGATGTCCTTAAATGTAAGTTCCATGACATTACACTTTGTCCCGGTGCGCATCGTGTCTTCTCCGATATATTTTATAGCTAACCCGGTATCCTTCAGTTTAAACGGCATCAAAAGCCAATACGAATCATTGATCCACATACTTTTGCCCTTAGTTAGCATTTTCGTTAACGAATCTGGCTCGGTGATTTCTTGTCCCTTTACACTAACCCTTCCCTGTTGTTTATCGAGGTCTACAAGATAGACAACGCTGTCCTTCAAGTATTCAATGCGGACTCTGTTGTCTTTCTTATCCCACGTGAGGTTGCGAGCACCAAAAAAATTCCAGGAAATATATCTTGTTTTATCCCAGTTCCTGCGACCTCCCATGGCATTCATTATACTGTCGGCAAGTTCAACAGCCTTAGGATCCGAATTGGCCAAATCAAATCCTTCTGCCGGAGGATTCAGCGCTTGTTTGTTCATTTCGCACGAACCCAGGGCGGCAGCCAGTAAAAGCAATACTGGTGTTGCTCGGAATTTCATTAGGTTGATGAGTGAATTTACTAAAATTAATCCTTCGTTGGTTCTTCTTCAGGCTCCGTATTTTCCTTGGTTGGAATAAAGCGGTGCAGGATGCTGCCAGGTTCGACGGATTGCAGTAAAAGGTTTCTCAGGTAACCTTCAACAGGAAGGATCAACACCGCAACAAGGACCTGTATAAAAAAATCCATTACCGGACTTGCCCTCGTTTCGAATGTCTCCCCGATAACTGTTTGTATGAACTGAATGAGGAGAATGATCGTGAGCAGAGACAAAAGTCTGCTGATGAAGTGATAACGGGTGCTCAAACGGAGAGACAATGCCACGAGCGATGCGAACAGCAGGAACTCCAGGGCATAGAACCACGTCCGCTTCCAATAAGGTGGCAGGACTTCAAAAGAAACTGCTTCCAACTCACGCACATTGCCAAAGATATCTTTTGCCTGAACGCGTAAGGAATAATCACCCGGCGGCAAGTATGGGAAGTCAATCGTGTTGTTAGAATGAGACCATGCCGACCAATTTTTCTCCAAACCATCTAGCTGAAAACGATACTCAATTGATTCCGCTGCCAGGTAATCGGGTTGAATTACATCAAAGGTCACTGAACTTTTCTCCTGATCGAACTGGATCTTGCCCTTGCGTGAAACTCGTTGCTTTGCATTGCGAATGGCTTTCAAAATAAGCGGATGATCTAGTTCATGTGTTGTTAGTTGATCGGTGAAAAATTTGTACAACTCATTGTTGGCTGTGATAAGCCAAAGGTTTTCGGAATCCCCGTCGGACGTGACAAACCGAAGATCCTTATAAAGATTTAACAAGTGAAGGTTGCGGCCGGGTTTCTTTCCAAACAGTTTCCAGTCATGAGAGTCCCGAAACCAAATGTGGCCGTTGGCCGCAAAATAATGCGACAATTCTCCCAATGAATCAACGCGGATAAAAGATCCTTTATCTCGATCGAATTGGAAAAATCCGTTTGAATTGGCCAGTACAATTTTATCATCGAGCGCGGTTCCAACCACTTCGTCAAAGTTCGGATTGGGAAAAGGGATTGTCTGAATGTTGCTGATAGCATTGTTCTTGATTTCAAGTCTGTAGACCTTGTCCACAGCGCACAGCCAATATTCTTCCTTGGTGCCCTGGAATATAAAGCTGATCTGGTCATCCAACTCATCGAACAATTCTTCTGAGACCCATCCGCTCTTGTTTCGCCGTAAGGTCTTCATTTCATTCTTATAGGTGGAAATGAAAACTCTGTCATCTTCGCTTGAGGGGAAAATGGAACTTGCGGGCTCTTCCAGGATAGGCGTTGCGTTCAATCCCTTTATCTCAAATGCTCCGCTTAATCCAGCAGCGATCAGATGACCATTTGCCTCAATGAGTTGCGTAACCTTGGCATTAATGCCATTCACTTTTTTGTACGTGTAGTGCGCACTACGCAAAACTCTTTCGACCTTACGCTGTGACTCATAGGTTTTGTTTTCCGAAGGTGGATCTACTTGCTTGGAATTTTCATTCCTACCGCTCGGGACTGCTCCTTCTGACTTCGTTTTTTTCTTTTTCAAAAATCTCAAGAATCCTCGTTTCTTCGATTCGTTTATCGGTTCGTCTCCAGCTGGCTGAGCTTCGAGGCTTTCGTTGGCGTTATCTCGTGGCTTTTTTTGCCCCTTCTTTTGATCAGATTTTACTTCTATATCTACATAGGAGACTATCTCGTCATACACCTCCTCCTGAACGAGTTTAAAAAGTCCTGATGACGTTCCTGCGTAGACATATCCGCCAAATGAAAGAACGCAGAGCAGGTTCCCTTGCAAGCCCTCATAGTGACTGAAAGATCTGAATGGGAGGTATGGCGACACTCTTGTGAATCCATATTCATGAGCGGCCCAGACGGTTTGACCTTTGTCCGTCATAAGTGTATATACCTCGTTGTCTGGCAAGCCTGTTGCATAGTTCACTATCTCCCGAGTTTTCCCCGACAATGCATCAACGAAGATCATTCCCCCTCGAAGAGTTGCTAGAACAATCAACTGTGGATTTAGCCATTTGCCTTCAACTATAACACTTGCTTTTGCATACTGAAAATCCTGTAAGTCGACCTGTTTCGGAATACGGTCATTGCCATATAAAAATATCCGGCTATCGTTGAGTCCTATCAGGTAGTGATTATCGCCAGGGGTTACGAAAAGTATCTCATCACTTACCAAGAAACCCAATGATGAAGTAACCAGATTGTTGCCTTCAACCTTTAACAGTGCCTCTTGTTCCGAAGTGAGGTACAATGATCCGTAAATTTCAAAAAGCCCTGTAAAAGCTCCGGTAAGATTTGATGACGGTATTGTAACAGGTTCCTTTTCTGCATCCTCGTATAAATACAAGCCCTCATTGCTCAGGAAATACAATTTGTCGTGAACAATCAGTGATACAAACACTTCCTTTACTTCGGGTGGTGACAACGACTGTACATGCTGAATTCCTTGGTCGTCAGTTATGATGGTACCGAATCCATTCGCTCCGGCCCAATATAACGTGCCATCGGAACTGACCTGCAGAGAATAGACGGATCCATTCGCGGGAATAAGGTTCCAGCTCCGCCCATCGAATTCGAGAATACCGTTTCTTGTTGCGAAATACATAACGCCATTTTGATTTTGCACGATATCAAAACAGACATTGTCGAAGCTTTCCTCTGTAGGCGAAAAATGAGAAAGGAAATAATTGCCCGGTTGAGCGAAAGAGTTCGAAAGAATGAGCAGAAAAAAAGTTAAAAAAATATACCGCATGGGTTTAGCTCATATCAAATTTAGAAAAAGCAAAAGAGCAAACCTAATATGCTACTAGCTGATCCTACTCCAGTTTATTGTGCTTTTTCTCATGGATTCGATTTGGGCTTTTATCACCAGATTTTCGGGCCTGGTGAGTTCGGGGTCTTCATCAATGATTTGGCTTGCCACAGTCCTCGCGTGCTGAAGGAGCTTTCCATCTTTTCCCAGGTCTGCAATAAGAAGATCAAGCACTCCGCTCTGTTGTGTTCCCATGAGATCACCCGGGCCCCTAAGAGACAAGTCGGTTTCTGCGATCTCAAATCCATTGTTTGTATCGACCATTGTTTTAATCCGCACCTTCGAATCTGCTCCAAGTTTGTAGTCTGTCATTAAGATACAAAAGGATTGCTCAGCTCCTCTCCCCACGCGACCCCTGAGTTGATGTAATTGAGATAACCCAAAACGTTCGGCATTTTCAATCACCATTACGGATGCATTTGGAACGTCAACACCAACCTCGATCACAGTTGTAGCTATCATTATTTTTGTTTCCCCTTTCACAAAGCGCCTCATCTCATAATCCTTCGCTTCGCTCTTCATCTTACCATGCAAAATGCTAATCGCATATTCGGGAAACGCACGGCTGATACTTTCATATCCGTCCATCAAATGTTTTAGATCGAGTTTCTCAGACTCGTCAATTAAAGGATAGACGATATAAACCTGGCGACCTGCTATTATCTGGTCTTTCAGAAATTGATTTATCTGTAAACGGTGACTATCGAATTTATGAATGGTTTTTATGGGCTTCCGGCCAGCGGGCAGCTGATCGATTGTTGATATATCAAGGTCTCCATATAACGTCATGGCTAGTGTTCGCGGTATCGGCGTTGCCGTCATTACTAGAATGTGCGGGTAACTGTTAACATTCTTCTGCCAAAGTTTTGATCGTTGTGCAACGCCAAAACGATGCTGTTCATCAATGACAGAAAGACCCAGGTTGTGAAACTTCACTTCCTCTTCAAGGAGCGCATGCGTGCCGATAAGAATTTTAAGTGTGCCGTCCAGCAGCATCTGGTGTATGATCTTGCGCTCCGATTTTTTTGTCGATCCTGTTAATAATGCAATATGGATATGCATTTTATCTGCGTACCGCTTGAGATTATTAAAGTGTTGCTGAGCAAGGATCTCAGTTGGCGCCATGAGCGCACATTGTGCATCGCTGCCAATCACGATCAACATACAAATAAAAGCTACTATGGTCTTACCGCTTCCGACATCCCCTTGCAGGAGTCTATTCATTTGCTTTCCTGACCTTAAGTCTGAATAAATTTCCTTTATAACTTTCTTCTGTGCATCGGTTAACGTGAACGGTAAATGCTCGTTATAAAACATCGTCACCAACGTTGCATTCTGAAAGATCTGCCCGGCGATTTTTGTCTGCCGTACGACCTTCATCTTCAGCAATCTCAATTGTATATAAAACAATTCTTCAAACTTCAGCCGGTGCTGCGCTTGAGACAGCAACTCCTGGCTGATAGGAAAATGAATGTTTGAAATTGATTCTCTTTTGGAAAGAAGCTTTTCGTGAAGGAGTAACCGTTGCGGAAGTGTTTCGCGGATTTTATTGTCAGCCTGAACGAGAAGACCTTTCATGACCTTTGAGATCGCTTTGCTGTCAATATGCTTTGCTCTCAGTTTTTCAGTAAGTGGGTATACTGGTTGCAGGGATCCTCCTTTCTCTGCATTCTCAGTAGCAACCTCAATTTCAGGATGTGCAATGTTGAACCGATGTCCGTAACGACTAGGTTTTCCAAAGACCACGTATTCGGTACCCGCCTTAACCTTATCATTTATCCAGTTAATACCCTGAAACCAAACGAGCTCTATTTCTCCGCTCCCGTCTGATAGTAGAGCTACTAGTCTTTTCTTGAAGCCGGAGCCAATAAGTTCTTTTTTCCTGACTATACCCTTTACCTGTACATAGGGAAGATCCTCACTTAATTCAGTGATCCGGTAAAACTTCGTTCGGTCTTCATAACGGAATGGATAGTGTTGTATAAGGTCGGCAAAACTGAAAATACTCAGTTCTTTATTGATCAAAGCCGCCCGTTGAGGCCCTATTCCTTTAAGGTATTCTATCGATGTATCAAAAAAGCCGGCCATTGAATTATTTGATCGTACAAACAAAAATTAAAATATAAAAAGTAGATTAATGAGGCGCAGAATTTTACTGGTTTAACTTTGTTAAAGAATTAAACCGTCGGTTACATATTCAATCTAAGGGTTATTAAAGATGTGCACAGGATATGAAGGTTAATTCTACGATATACAAGGGGATTGAATATATTCAGGTGAATGCCCTCCCCCCCGACCAAAAGGAAAAGCTTCTGCAAACGATAAATCACGACCTTTTTATCAAGATCCTTGTTGGCGAAAAGCTTATTGCAAACTGCCTTCTGTTCAAGGACTATGAAATCTGG
>DATHIE010000583.1:0-7627 GCA_035316905.1 Chryseolinea sp.
CCTTAAGATAACACCGGATGGACAAGTCCGGTATCAGTTCATCAAGCATGAGATGGGTCAGGGTATATCAACGGCAATGGCAATGATCATCGCTGAGGAGCTTTGTGCCGATTGGAAAAAAGTGAAGGTTGAATTTCCGGATGCAGATCTTAAAAAGTATCAGAACGACAAGAACGGAGGGCATGATACGGGCGGAAGCTGTTCCATTATCTATCAATGGGACACTTTGCGCAACGCTGGCGCTACCGCACGGCAGATGCTTATCAATGCAGCCGCCAAACAATGGAATACATCCTCGGAAAATTGTTATGCTAAAGACCATATGGTAATCAACCGGGCATCTTCTGAAAAACTTGGCTTTGGAGAACTTGCGACTCTGGCGACACAAATTGATACTAAGTCAGTGATCAAATTAAAAAACGCGAAGGATTTTCAACTCATCGGTAAATCAAGGCCAGCCAAATTAATTCCATCTATTGTCACAGGCGAATTGAAGTATGGGTTGGATGTGAAAGTGCCAGGTATGCTTTATGCTGTGATCGCGAGATGCCCCGTATTCAAAGGTAAATTAAAGAGTTTTGACGCCACGAAGACACTGGCGGTGAAAGGCGTTAAAAAAGTATGTACCACAAAACCGATTGCGGGCCTTCAGACAGAAACACCCTATATGCCGCACGATATTCGTGAAGGAGTCGTAGTGGTAGCCGATTCCTTCTGGGCTGCGAAGAAAGGCAGGGAGGCATTGACAATTACCTGGGATGAGGGTATCAATGCCCAGTATGATTCTGAGGATTTTAAAAAATTAGCTGCACAGCGTGCACTGCGTCGCACAGATCCAACAGGCTTTACTGGGGATGCAAATGCACTTTCCAATGTGGACCATGTGAGAAAAACCTTGCGTGCATCGTATGTCTTTCCGCATCAAGTCCACTCCTGCATGGAGCCACTGAATTGCACTGCTCATGTTACGTCCGGCGGTTGTGTACTTTGGTTAGGATCGCAAGCTCCTAATCTTATCGTCACTGAATTGCAACGCGTATTTCAATTTGCGGAAGAAGACATCAAAGTGCACTTATTTCCCTCTGGTGGTGGCTTTGGAAGAAGGTATTATCCGGACATGGCCGTAGAAGCTGTGTACATTTCCAGGGAAGCCGGTAACGTTCCTGTGAAAATGATCTGGACGCGCGAAGACGACCAGCAATGCAACCTCGCCCATCTCTTTCAACACATGGAGTATCAGGCTGCGATTGACAAGGATGACAACCTTTATGCATGGTACGAAAAGGAATTGCGAACGTATACATGGGGCGCCAGATACGCGGATGCACAGTTGCCGTTTATGGCTTACAATATTCCAAACATCAGGTTCGATTTCGAAGACATGATACACGAGGAACTTGTGCATTCGTCGGCGTGGAGGGGCGTAGTAGGTCACGGCCGTTTTTTCAGCGAATGTTTTGTTGATGAAATTGCCGTGTTCCTGAAAAAGGATCCCTATGAATTCCGGCTTGCATTGCTAAAGGAAGGTCGTGATGTTTTTGTCGGTGATATTTATCCAGTATCCGGTTCCAGAATACTTCGCGTCTTGAAGTTAGCAGCGGAGAAATCGAGCTGGGGAAAACCAATGGAATCAGGTCGGGGTATGGGGATGGCGGTGTGCCCCTATGGCAACAGTTATTGCGCGGTGATTGCTGAACTAACAGTTCGTGAAAAAAAATTGACGATCGATAAAATTACGATTGGCGTGGATTGTGGAAAGGTGGTCAATCCTTCCGGCGCAAGCAACCAGATCACGGGGGGCATTGTCTGGGGTCTCACAGCTCTGCTTTATGGTGGACTTCCAATAAAAAACGGCCGGGCTATGTACACTAATTTTCATCAAAATAAATTGCTTAGGATGAATGAATGTCCACCCATGGAAGTTCATTTCGTTGAGAGTGATGACGAAAGACCGTGGGGCATTGGTGAAATCTCCAGCCCGCTGGCTATTCCTGCCGTCCTGAATGCCATTTATTCAGCAACAGGCAAGAGGTTGAGAAGTGTTCCCATCGATCTGTCTTAGTTCATGCTACCCAGCCACGTGGCTACTTTAATCCTCCTTATCAAGCGCGGCTACAACTTTCTTAGCTGCTTCCAATCTGATTTTTTTATTTTTTTCGATCAGTTTTTGGGTTACGAATTTTTCAAGGCGATGGTGAACGGGTATGATCAGAGCTGCGATGCAGACCATCGCAGCCAGCATCAACAAAGGAGAATGATGAGTAAGGTTTCCAATGAGGGGATGAAGGAGGAGGTTGATAAATTCGAAAACGATCAACAAGGCGAGAACACCGAGGAATTTTATGAGAGCCTCATTGGCGATAACGGAGTGGCTGAACAACAGGAATAAAATAATAAACAGTACAAGGCTCAACGCGATGCCGGCATATTGAAGGTTGGTTTTCCGTTCAGTTTCCATCTGCTGACGAGTCGCTTCAATTTCCTGTTGCCTAAGAGTTTCATTCAGCTTTAACAATTCAACCTGCATGTTTTTGTCCTGACTGAAAAGACTGTCTTTTGCCGCCAGGGCAATCTTGTGATAGCGTAAACTTTCATTGTTGTTAGTTCCTTCGTAAAGGTCCGAAAGCAAAAGGCTCGCGCCTAGCAGAGGGGCCGTGAGATTCTCGGACTGCGACATTGAAAAAGCTTGTTGGGCATGCCAGCGACAAGAGTCCGTCATTCCATTGCTTTTGAAGACTTCAGCAAGTTCCAGGTGTGCGCCGGCAATCCGAAAAAAACGTCCATCCTTTTTACTGTAGTTAAGAGATAGTCGCAAGTATTCTAATGCGAGTGGAGAGTTGCCCTCAGATGCGTGAATCTCACCCAACCTTGCAGTTGCGAGATAAAGTGGAAAGAATGCCTTCGTGCGAGTAGCAACCTCATAACTTTCCTGAGCATATTTTAATGCCGAATCTCCACGATGCAATTCTATAAACGACTTGCTTAGCCATGAGGACGCGACCGAGTGAATGACTTCGTCGTTGAGCTCTATGCAAAGATTTCTGGCCCTTCGGGCATAGTTGATGGACGTGGAGTAATCCTGGAGATACAAATACACGGTGGATATACTATTGTAACTTCGAATCAAGCCAGCTTTGTAGTTGATGCTTTCCGATAGTTTTATCGATCGCAGGTAATGTTCTAGTGACTTGGGGTAGTTGCCATTTTGATTATACCAGAGGGCAAGGCTGTTATACGCCTCTGCTTCGCCTTTTACAAATCCAACCTTCTGCGATAAGGTAATGGCTTGTTCAGTTAGTATTGGGATACTGTCTGTATTCCGGATGTTGCGTGCGAGGTTGTTAAGTGCCCAAACCCTGTTCGTGTCGGCCAGGTCTGTTGACAACACCCTTTTCAGGCTGTCTATATTATATATCAGCCGTGTTTGTGCATTAAGATACGAGAGGCAATTCAAGACCACTGCAATAGTCAAGAGGATTCGCACTGGCGATGCGCCACCAAGGGACCGGAACGATTGCTTTTTCAAGACAGTCATCGGAAGCCAATATAATGCGATTGGGATTGAAATGTGAGTTTTTTTTTGCGTTCGGTGTAGCTGCTCACATAGCTCCCCGGTTAAGGGTATCGCACAACAACAAAGGAGATAAATATTTTAGCTATTTCTCTTTCACCTTCACCCACACATCCCTACCAAATGCCAGAACCTGGGTACTTTCTCCCTGCGTGTTCTTGGTAAACTTAAGGGGGAAGACAGAATCTCTACAGAAGAATTCCACTTCGGATTCGGCTTCAAAGGTAACCTCCCTACCATCCCAAAGCTGTTTCAAAGTGAGTTTATCATCTCCCGAAGTAAATTGAAGCTGCATGTTCTTGTCGCCTTCAAGTTCATAACGACCATCCAATGATTTCCATTGCTCCGGGGTTAGCGCTACAATTTGTTTTGTGATCGGTTTGAATTCGTCCCATCCATAGACTGAGAAAACACTATGGACGATCTCCTGTAAGATCATCCCATTGTCCGAATTGACCATAACAACAACACCATTGCCACCCTTCATACTTCCCAGATATGCGCAGCGAAAACCTTCGTTAGCTCCGTCATGTCCGAAGTATTCGTTGCTGTCTATTTTACTAATGAAGATTCCGAACCCTACATTATTAACGTATGGGGTGAGCCGGATGTTTGTAAAGGACTGGTTAAGGACTTTTGCCGATTTTCCTTCAAGCGCCAATTGGGTCTCTATAATATACTTCGCCAGGTCTGTTGGGTTTGTCCAGAGTCCGGCGGCAGCCTGCTCAGGATAAATATGAAATTTACCTTTTACTTCGCTTCCATCTTGACGGTAAGCAGTAGCCAGTACGGAGCTTTTGCTTTGAGGCGGTGGTTGGGTGAAGAAGCTGTTATCCATACCCATCGGCGCCAACACGGTCGTCGACATGAACTCGTCGTATGGACTATGCGCAATCTCAGTAACGATAAGTTGAGTGATCGTCGTCCCCCCGCCTGAATATTGCATAGCCACGCCGGGCTCGAACATGGAACGTACAGCATCCGAATTCGCTGGCGATTTACCATCCAGAATCTCAGCCACGGCAGGTAATGGCTCATTGGGCTCATAACCACGGAAGCCATGAACCGAAAGCCCACCGGTGTGAGATAACAGGTTGGCAATAGTTATTTTCTTTCCCTTCGAAACATCATCGTATGGAAATTTCCATCCGGTGAGGTACGTGTTGATGTCTGAGTTCAAATCAATCTTACCATCTTGAGCAAGCTTCAAGAGACCCACTGCATTAAGAGATTTACTGATCGACGCTGCCTGGAATACGGTCTGTTCTGTAACATCTCTATTTCCACTCACATCTGCCTGTCCATACCCTTTTGCCCAATCTAGTTGATAGTCTTTAATAACTGCGATGCTCAGACCGGGTACTTTGTAGTGAGCCATTCGCTCTTCGATCGTCCGCTTGCCGTCACCCTCGCCCTCAACTCTTATTATTCCTAACAGATTTTCTTCAACCCTTTTGATTCTGATCTGCGAATCAGGGGGAGATTTTTTTGACTGGCCACATCCCTGTATCACAAGGATTACAAGAAATAGTAGTGCGGGGAACAAATTCATTTTTAACATAGCGACGACCGGTTAATTAGATTGACGACCGAAAAACTAAAGTAATAGTTTCCTTGTAAATAAACGAAGTGACTTAAAGAACTGAACTCGAAACCAATATTAATAAAGGGAGAGCTGATAGATATTGATATTGCATCATCACTGATATAAATTGCAGACACTTGAAACTAACAATCACATCGATGCAGAAACTACGTGTGGTGACGACGATACTTCTGATAACTGGATTGGCTTGCTGCAATAGGCCGACGCAGCATGATGACGCTGGCGATATTGCAAACATCAAAGCGCTCAGTGCCATTCGCGCGAAGGCGTTTAACGAGGGAAACGCCGATGTTATTGCGGCCGCATTTACCGAAAGCGGAGTCTTGATGGCTCCAGATAAGAGTTCGACCTCTGGTCGGGCGGCCGTGCGCGAATATTATCAGCAGATCTTTGATCAATACGAGACTTTTCTGGAGAGCGGCTATGAGGAAGTAAAAGTTTCGGGCGACGTTGCCTACGGCGTAGGCTTTGCGAAAGTGAAGCTCGTTCCACATGGCGGAGGTGACACGCTTGTATCAACTGCAAAATACGTCAACATCCCTCAGCGCCAAAGTGACGGTTCATGGTTGACGACGCATGATATCTGGAATGCGAACGAGCATTGAAGCTCACGCAACTTCACCAACCCACATATTGGAACGCGCCTTGTGCTACAGCGATCCCACAGTATAAATTGAGCATAATCAACAAGAAGTACCACACAGCGATCGTGATATTCGCCAGGCTCTTCGGAAGATAGGTTATTAAGAATTTATACATGTTAGTTGATAAAGAATAAGATTTTGTAGACTGCCAGCGCTTTTCCCAATTCTTGGTAGTCGATGATCACACAACTCAGACAGAAGTAATTGAATACAAAGATTCTTCCCAGATTCTTGCTTACCCAGGAAGTGGGACTATCCTTAAAGAGAAAAGCAAGGTAAATTCCAAACGCCTGCAGGATTCCCCAAAGTAAAAAAGGCATTGTAATTTCATGCCATAGTGCAATGATAATCATGGTAATAAACACACCCACCATAGGTTTTCTATAGTACGAGGCAATGGGTGTATAGATATAGTCCCGGCAGAAGGCAGTAAGTGACATATGATATTTCGACCAAAACTCCTGCATATTGCTAGCGAGGAAAGGAAAATTGAAGTTTTCCATAACCCGGAAGCCAAGAAGCAATGCAATGCCGATGGCGATGTCGGAGTAACCAGAGAATTGAAGGTACGCATTCAACACCACTGCAACCGTCTCCAAATAGGCTTTAAGCCAAAGGTGGCTTTCATCTAGATTGGCAATAAATGCTGTGACTTTTGTGGTTAGAATATAGTTCCCGATAATCACAATCTTTGATATGCCGAACAAAATGCGCTGAAGGCCTAGTGAAAAATATTCGCTGTTCATACGCCTTCTTTCCCAGTCACGGACAAACTCTGGATAACGGTTGATAGGCCCAATGATCAGAACAGGCAGGAAAAAATTATATGCGAGATAATACAGGAGGCTTTCGTTTTGAATTCTTCCATTATAGCTCTCTATGGTATAATGGATATTTCGAAAAATGTAGTACGACATTCCCAGGGGAATTATCCAACTATCATGTATGGTAAACAAAATTTTTGCTGACACGATCAGCAATATTAAAATACCGAGACTGATCGCGATTTTTATGGACTTTGATAGAACTGCTTTGTGCAGGAGATAGTAATTCCCCAATGTGATTGTACTCAGTATTGCAAAAGAGAGTGGTGATTGATATGCAATGAACAGGCCGGTGATCGCGATCTGAGAAGGCAATACAAACTTTCTCGGTAAGGTCCAGGCCAAAACGACCATCGGAATTGCAAACAAGATTACTTCGATGAGTAGTTTCATATCATTTTATTGAAGGAAATTCAGAAACAAACCACTTCTGATATTGCATTGCGCCTTTATAATTCAAATGAATACCATCTGTAAAACATGCGTCATCCATCTGGCGTGGGAATTGCCAATAGTCTACGCGATGTTGTGTTTTATAGTACTTCATCACCTCATCGAGTTTGGTAGTCGCTTCCTGGTCGAGAAAATTGGTCGTAAGCTTATCGGATTGCGGCATGTCCAGGAAAACCACTTTTGTATTTCTTTTAACTAACTCATCATAAGTACTGTTGGCAATACCGTTTTTCGTGGCTTTTCTCGCGAGACATTTTTTGCTTTGAAGTCCCTTGAAGATGATACTGTCAAAATCATCGGAGTAAAATTCATGTGTCGGTTTTAGGTCGAACGTGTACCACTTGACATAGAAGTTATCAGCCGATCCAATGCCAAGCGCATTTCGAATGTAATTTCTAATTTCCAAAAGGGCGGCACTGATGGGAGGAGTAATGGTCGAAGCTGAATCGACATGGTCAATGTTGAAACTGAAATTTTCAAGGAATACGTAGTCGGGAGGATACTTGCTTATATATTTATAAAAATCGAT
>DATHIE010000584.1:0-27090 GCA_035316905.1 Chryseolinea sp.
CAAACCTTTACATTGTTAAGAAATCGATGATAACCAACAATCGAGGCACGGTCACCGGCAAGCCGATTAATGATGGCAGAGGGGCGAGCGATCAAATCTGAAACAAATGACAGCCCCTTTTTACCAGCCGGGAATCACCCACAAAATTGGCTGGAAACTGTTCCGAGACATACTGCGGAACCAATTCTAGTTGCTTCATATATAGTTTAAAAAATTACATAGCCTAATTTACAAAAAGATGTGTGCATAGACTAGGCCCCCTCAAGGGGGAGAATGATGTTGGGTGCAGGATAGGGGTATAAGGTATAAGGTATTAGGTATGCGGCATTCCTCATTCCTCATTGCCATTGTTCACTGATCATTGATCAGTGTCCTTTTTTACTTCTTCAGCAACTTTATGATTGTTTGCTGATTTTTCACGATGGTGTCTAATGTTTTTTGATTCTTTAGGATCAGCCTTTGGTTGCTCATTATAGCCCGCTGGTTTGAGAGAATAGATCGTTGATTGTCTTTCAGGGACCTCTGGTTGGTTACGATCACATTCTGATTTGATTTGATTCCTGCCTGATTCTTAAGGATGGATCCCTGGTTGCTCTTGATTACTCCCTGGTTGCTTTTGATTGTTTCTTGGTTGTTAATAACAAGTCCGTTGTTTTTAGAGGCTGCCATTTTTTTGAGATTTAAATGTTAATGATGTTTCAAAGTACACCTTTTCAAAATCATTCTCAAGTTTCCTTTAAAATGCAACTACTTAGGTTCAGGAATCGCAGCGGCATCAATAGCTGCAGGCGTGATCTGTTCGGGCAAAAATTGCCGGCTGATGAGCTCATGCATGGGAATCTTTTTCGTAAGCAGTCCCAGTTCTAATCCGATGTCCTGGATGGACTGAAGGTCTTCATCTGTGGGAGTGAGATTTACGTAACTCACACGATGGGGGTCAGCAGTGAGTACGTAACGAAGTACTTTTTCATCCTGACGAAAATATGGGGACACTAATTTTGCAGCCTCCTCACGATGGGTTTCGGCCCATGCGCCAGATTGAGCAATGCCTCTCACGAGGTCGCTGACAATTGAGGGATTCGAATTAATGAGGTCCTCATGAACAACGAGCGCGCATGAGATAAAATTTGGCCAGATATCGCGAGCATAATAGAGGACACGCCCGATACCGTCAAGTTCAGCTTTTGCGCAGAATGGTTCACCTACAAAATACGCAGCAATAGCGCCAGTTGCCAATGATGTGGGCATGTCAGGCGGTGGCAGTACCACGAATGAGATGTCGTCCGGGGCCATACCGTAATCTTGCATCAACCTGTGGATGACAAAATTTTGATTACTAAAGAGGCTCGGTACAGCTACGATTTTTCCTTTCAGGTCTTTCAAGCTTCTGATCTTGCTGTACTTTCCCACGATGATCTCGGAACCGTCACGATGACCGAGATAACAGATCTTGACTGGTACTCCCTGCTCACGAAGTTTCATAGCCAGTGGTACGATCATGAATGTGGCCTGAACCTGTTTGGCTTCCAATGCACTCACAACCGTTGGAAAATCAGTGAATACCCTTGAATTAAAATTTGTATTTGTTTGTGTTGTTTTAGAAGCATAATCAGTGACTGGACACGTAAGGTGGCAGGTCACAGGAAGGAAACCAACGGTAAGTTCACGTGTAGCTTTTCTGTTCGATCCTTCATGTATTACATCCCTGACATTACCCACTCCCCAATTGCTCCATGGTCGATACCGAAGTACTCCCAGCACAATAATGGTGAGCATGACGCCAGCAATAATTCGAACAAAAGTTGATTTCATAAGAGTCGTTAAGCAATATACAACTTTATGCCTCGTCGGTATTCAATCCAAGCTCGACAAGTATTTCATTCATTGCAGCAATAACCGCGGGATCCGTAAGTCCTCTTGGGCGCGGGGCCGCGATCTTAAGCTCTCTACAAATAGATGCGGGCCTTTTGGATAATACCAGGACACGATCCGCCAGCTGTGCTGCTTCTTCTATGTCGTGTGTAACAAATACGACTGTGCGCGGTCTAGTTTCCAACAACCGATTCAACTCCCGGCGCATTCGAAGTCGTGCCTGGTAGTCGAGCGCAGAAAAGGGTTCGTCCATCAACAGAATGTCCGAGTCGCCGGCCAATACGCGGGCGAGTTCCACACGCTGCCGCATTCCTCCTGACAGTTGATGCGGGTAATGATTTTTGAAGTCCTCCATATGGATCAACAGCAACAGTTCATTCAATTCCTTCACACGTTCTTCGGCATTTTGAATGGAGCGCAAGCCCATAAAAATGTTTTCTGAAACGGTTAACCATGGAAAGAGTCCGTCATGCTGGTAAATAGTGCGGATAATTCCTTCACGTCTGATAGACCCTGATGTGGGTTCAATATGCCCAGATAATAAATTGAGTAGAGTAGTTTTGCCACATCCCGATGGACCTACCAACATAACCACTTCACCAGAATAAACTTCGAGGTTGAGGTTATCGAGAACAGCAATGGATCCATAGCTATGAGAAACTTTTTCGACAACAAGCTGACGGTTGGACAATTTATCTTTCATAACCCCAACGTACTCCCCGTAGCTTTGTCAATTGAGCCAATAAACGATCGATACCCATTCCCAGTAATCCAATAACAATCATATAACATACGGCTGAGTCCAACCGAAGGCCGTTGCGAGCTTCCCAGATCCCATACCCTAATCCATCCTGGCATCCTACCATTTCTGCTGCAACAATAACAACCCATGAAATTCCATAACTCACGCGCAATGCAGTAATTATCTGGGGAAGTACGGCGGGAAATGTCACTTTGGTAAGCAGTTCGACTCCTTTATAATCATAGTCTTGCGCTACTCTGAAGTAAATGCTGGGAATGGATGCAACGGCCACCATGGTTGCCAGTGCCAACGGAAAAAATGTCGCCATGAAGATTAGGAAGATGGCAGGTTTGTCGCCGATGTGAAACCAAAGAATAGCAAATGGTATCCAGGCAAGTGGAGAGAGAAAGCGAAAGAAATTCAGCATGGGTACGAATGCGTGACGGGCATTGAGCTTTTGGCCAAGCCAAAGTCCTGCAGGTATTCCCAATAAACTCGCGATACTAAACCCTACGGCCACGCGCCATAACGAGGCAATGATGTCATTAACCAGGCGACCGGAAAGAAGTTCTTCTTGGAAACTATTCAATACGTCTCCAGGCGATGGCAAGGCGTATGCAGGAAAAAGATTGGTATAACTGATCAGATACCACAATGACAAAAACCCGATAAGGACAACAATGGGTAACACGAATCGGAGGGTATTCGACTTTGTCATAAATTCAACTCCGTAAAACCTGTGGCATAAAGGCGTAACGGAATTGAAAAGTAAGAATAATACGCCAACGGGAAAAGAGCACCCCCCGACCCCTCCCGCTTTAGAAGCAAAGGACAGCATGGCCAGGGTGCTGGGTTCACTGATCGTTATGGCAACCACCATTGATCATTGATCATTGGTCATTGCTCAATTGATATTACTTCTTCTTCTTTTGCTGGCCGGGAGCTTCTTTCGCGGATTGACTGCCAGTTTCTTTTTTTGCCTGGCCCGGAGCGTATTCTTTCGCCGATTGACTACCAGTAACCTTTTTTGCCTGACCTGGAGGTAGCGGTTTAGTAGTAGTCTTAGTTTGTACAGTTTTTTTATGTACGACACACGACTGAACAGCAAAGGCGATACAAACACACAATGCGATGCGGGACGCGTTTTTTACGAGGATATTCATATTATACAGGTTATTGTAGAATCTAACAGCCGGTTAATTGACCGGATAGACGTGCAAGTAACCAGTTCTTAGGAGCCCGCATTTTACTAATTGGCTTGTTTTCTTACATGATTCGGTGAGATTGTCAAAACACCGGCGACGCTGCAGCGAGCCCCGCCAAATTGTTTTCTCACTCAATATTCTTCATTCCTCATTGATCATTGCTCGGGTTGTGCTGATCGAGGGGGATGGGTGCGAGTAGTAGAGTGCCATTCATAGCTCATTCTTCATTTTTATTGTTCATTGTCATTTCCTATACCCTTCCCAGTTCCTACGAGGTTCAACAATGTGGTTCAACAACACTCCATTGAATAAATGATAACTCACGACGATAACAATCCGAGACGCGACTGATTCAACCAATATGCAGAAAAAACATTTTTGCACCCACCAAAAATCCCAAAGGGATTTAAGCTCAATAACCCGGCATGGAATGCCGGGTTACAACGGACCGTTAACTGCCGAACCCCAACGGGGTTCAACAGGACGGTCCAACAATACTCTATTCAATAACGATGCCTCCAACCATAACAATTCGAGGCGCGCCTAATCAATAGCAGCTACTTGAGTGTTGATTTGTTGAATGTTTTTTTGCTGCAAGTCGGTCGCCAATACCGGATGATATTCGGCTTCGAAAACAATCAACAATCAATGTTCAAGTATTTTCTACATCCCTTTAAATAAAAAAAAGGAGCCTCCCCCCGGAGGACTCCTCTAACCACAACCCCTAAAAACTATTTTTAATATCGTTTGGCTTTTTCAGGCCATGAGTGACGTTTATATTCCTACTTCGATTTGGAATCGGCAGATCCAGAAATCTTTCACCGTTGCATTAACTTCATCCAGGCGGTCCATCTCGTAGGTAAAATCGCTTTGAAGCTTGATACGATGACCTTTGATGTATTTATTCAGTCCAATCGTATACTGCTCTTTTATCTTTTCCTTTGTCTTGATCTCATCACCTGGATTTACGATGGAGTAACGCGATACGATCTCGAAGTTATTCTTGAATATGTAGCTTCCCTGGATATTCTTTCCATCACCGACATACACATACTTTTCAGCACCTTCTGCGTTCGAAGTGACAGGATTTGGCGAAGTACGTTTCATATACTCACCAGCGACAGAGAAACCTTTGTATTTATATATAAAGTCAATCATTGCCGTTCCAATGTCTGTGCTTTGGTATAGGTAGCTACCGAGTTGACCACCGGTGCGAACTGCGTTTTGGTTGAATGAATAGCCAACTCCGATTGAAAACTTTGGCTTCGGTTCGCGGGCAAGGTCACCTTCATAGTAATCACCGCCGTTTGTAAACTGACCCATAGGAAGCAATTCGGCACGTCCAGTGTAAGCAAGTCCGTCGTCAGAGGTGTTGAGGTTTCTTCCTTCACCAGAAGAAATAGCACCCTTTAAACTCAGTTTAGGTTTTTTGAAGGCAAACTGCACGCCGAAGTCACGGTCTATGTTGAAAACGCTAGTGACAATGGAGCGATCAGCAAGCTGTAGGTCACCAGATGAAGTCACCCGTTGACGGTTGCCAGGAAGTTTAGTCTGTCCGAATCCAACGGAAAATGATTTCGATACCCCGTATTGAATGTAAGCATCACGCACGATGTTCGGGAAACCTAAGCTTTCGTAATCGAGGTCACCACGAGAGAACGACAGTTGTATGAGGTACGTCAATTTCGTTGTATAGAGAAAGCCATCGAAGCGCAAACGCAGTCTTCTTATTCGCGCTTCAACTTCACTGATGGAAAAATCATCGCCATCTTCGGTTACAAACGCCACCCTGTTTTGCATCCTGAAGCGGATGTTCAAGAGGAATGAGCTGTCGGGTGCTATAATACCAACACCTTTGTTGAAGGTATAGTAGGGTGAGGGAGAACCGGAGCTTTGCGCCTGTGATGAGAGGCATGCTAACAAAGCAAGGAGTCCAAATATCAATTTACGCATGTGTTCTTTTTTTGTTTTGATGGTGAGACAAAGCTATTGTTTGATAATAGAAGAAAGTATCGCGAATAGATAACTGGCGGCCCTGAATGAGTACCTGGATGAGGGCAGTCAGCGCGTTAAAATACTGCGAAAATGCCCCCGCAAAGTACGTTTTAGCCAGAAGCACCAGGAAAGGACAGTGTTGCAAGAAATAGAGTATCATAGCTGTTATACATTAATGCGTTCACAGACTTCTCCAGGGATCTGAGGTAGGGGCAGTACGGTGCAAACACCGCCGGCTTGCACTGCTTTGTTAGGCATTCCGAATACCACGGAAGTGGCTTCATCCTGCGCTATAGTGTGTGATCCTTTTTCGTACATAGCCAGCATTCCAGTAGCTCCATCGTCGCCCATACCGGTCATTATAATTCCTATAGCGTGCTTTCCTTTTACTTCCGCGACGGAATGGAACAGCACATTTACTGACGGACGATGGCGGTTTACTAATTCGCCCTGATAAATTTTGATGGTGGTCTTTCCGCCTTGATTGCGAATAGCCATGTGGTGATTGCCCGGAGCGACATACACAGTATTTTGCTGTACTGGTTCAAGATCTTCAGCCTCTTTCACATCAAGCGCACATAGATCATTGAGACGTTTTGCAAAGCTTGACGTGAATTTCTCTGGCATGTGCTGAACGATCAGAATCGGCGGCATCTTTGGAGGTAAAACTTCCAGGAAAGACCGGATCGCTTCAGTTCCACCCGTAGATGCTCCGATCGCGATAAGTGATTGTGCTGAAAATATTCCCTGCTGTATCGGCGACCTTTTAAAGAATTTTGGTGACTCACCAGCTGATGCCGGATTTGTTTCCGTTCGTGTCGATGTATTTCTTTTTGAATAGAATGCCGAGCGTACTTTATCGATCAATCGTATTCTTGATTCTTCAATTTCAGTTTCGTTGGAAAGACCCGGTTTAGTCATAACGTCCACCGCGCCAATCTCCAGTGCTTTTAAGGCAACATCAGCGCCCTTTAGTGTTTGATTGGAGATCACGACCACAGGCATTGGTGCCTGTACCATGATCTTTTTCAGGAATGTCAGACCGTCCATGCGTGGCATTTCTATGTCAAGTGTTATGACGTCGGGACGTTCCTTCTGTATTTTTTGAACAGCAATGAATGGATCGCTGGCCGTTCCGATCACCTGGATCTCAGGATCTGTTTCTAACAATGCCCTGAACGACTGACGTATAAGGGCTGAATCATCAACTATCAAAACTTTAATCACGCTCATTTCTCAGGAATTTAAACTGTGACTTTTTGATAAATAGTCGGTTGAATACTTTTCAATGGAAGGTTAGTTCCTAATGCGGTCTCGGAGTGGCCGAGAAAAAGATAGCCGCCCGGTTTGAGCTTGTCGACAATTCGAGTTAACACTTCATTGCGCGTTTTGGCATTGAAATAAATGGTTACATTCCTGCAAAAGATAAAATCGAACGCTGTCGAAAAGTTGTATTGTTTGTTGTTCAGGTTAAGCACCCCCAGATTGATTTTGCTTTTAATCTCTGCGTTTGAAAACTGAAGTATCGGCTCGCCGTTATGGTTGTGCGTGCTGAAATATTTTGTCTGAACCCCCTCAGGCATGTTTTCAAGTTCTGACATGGAAAACATTCCTCGTGCTGCTCTTTTGAGAGATGGAATAGAAATATCTGTCCCGGTGATTTTGTAATCGAGCATGGGAATATCCTGCCTTTTTTCGTTCATGATGATCCCAAGGGTATAGACTTCTTCGCCTGTGGAACAGCCTGCGCTCCAAATGTTTATCAACCGGTTGCCATGGCTCTTTTGATAGTCGGGAAGAATTCGCTTTAAGAATTCGAATTGATAGTTCTCGCGGAAGAAGAAGGTCTTGTGATTCGTAATGTGTTCTACGAATACTTCATACTCCTGCTTTCCGTCTTTTGATTTGAAAATATGGTCCAGGTATGCCTCGATTGATTCGAGCTTCAAATGGTTCAGTCGGCTAATAAGGCGCGACTCGAGCAACACCTTCTTTTCGTTCGGTATGTTGAGCCCGTATTTCGAAGAAAGGTAGTTTGACAGGAACGCAAATTGTTCCGTGCTGATTTTTTTAGAGGTAAATGGGGATGCGGTCATGGGTTGTTTGGAACGGTTGGGTTATGCGGATAATTTAAGCGCGTTGAGAATGAAGGCCATGCTTCCGTCGCCGAGTATGGATGCACCGGAAATACATTGGGCCGGGTGAAGCAAATCATTCAACGGTTTGTAAACCGTTTGAAGCTTGCCTAATATGCTATCGACAACCACTGCGATCTTTGTATCATTTTTATTGATGACGATCACCGTTTCTTTTTCATTTTTCTCTTCTATTCCGAAGTACTCGCGTAATGAAACGAATGGCATAAGCTGACCCTGGAAGTTGATCTGCCGGCTCTTTTTGCTGAAAAGCTTTTTGTGATCTTCCTCGTAGCAGAACTGAACCTCGCTTATAGGTAACAGATACTTGTTGTCGGAAACTTTCACGACAAGGGTATCAAGGATGGTAAGCGTTAATGGCAGGCGAAGGGTAAAAATTGAACCCAGACCTTTTTCCGTGCTCACTTCAACGTCACCACGTATTGCGGCGATATCCTTTTTAACAACATCCATACCAACACCGCGTCCACTAACTGTGGTCACCTTATCGGCAGTTGAGAATCCAGGGGACATCATTATGTTGAGTAGCTCCTTTTCGGAATAGTTGGTATTTTTATTCAACAATCCTTTTTCAATACCCTTGGCGCGGATCTTATCGAAATCAATTCCATTGCCGTCGTCCTGCAACTGAATGAAGACGTGGTCACCACTGTTATAAGAGTAGAATTTCAGAAGACCTTTTTTGGGTTTGTTCCTTTTTTCGCGTTCTTCAGGCTTTTCAATACCGTGATCAATGGCGTTCCGGATGATGTGCATCAAAGGCGCCTCCAAGGCATTGATCATGCTGCGATCAAGTTCTGTATCCAGTCCTTCTGTAATAAACTCTACTTCCTTACCAAGCTCTTTAGATACGCTCCGGATAAGACGTTGAAGCTTTACATTCAGAATATTCAGCGGAACAAGACGGATATTAAAGGCGCTGTCACGCAACCTGAGAGTCAGACGCTCGAGCTTTTCGAGTGCTTCCGAGATCTCGCGACTCTTGATGCCGCCCATGAGGTGATGCATTTCCGAACGGAAAATCACCAGTTCACTTACTATGTTGATCAATTGATCCAGCTTCTGCGTGGCGACGGTTACATTACCGTTCTTTTTTGACTTGCGAACAATGTGCGTGCTCTGCTCATCTTCGTCATCATCACCGACCGCAACAACGGCGTCGATTTGTTCTTCGTCGCTGCCTGCACGCCCGGCAGGCGGGGATATTGATACTTGTTTCGTATTTGCAAGTATTGTCGGATTAAGGCTGTTTATAATTCCGATACGGTGTTCGATATCCTGATCGTTAAGCTTTATGAGAGCTTTATATGATTCAGAAGTAAAAAGATCTTCACCGCTGATCTGAAATACGGAGTACTCCGCAGTTTTCATGAACAGGAATACATCCTTTACGCTCTCAAGTCCGACGTTAGAGGTTAGAATTATCTCGAACCATGATTCAATCTGCTTGGTGGCCAGCTGGCGTTCAAACGGGACTGCTTCATTATGTATAATGAACTCACAGGTTCCGAGTTGGTGAACATCCTCGACAATGGCCTGAAAGTTTATTCCCCTCTTGAAGATCTCTTTTTCAGGTCTGAGGATGATAACAAATCCTTCCTCTTTTCCAGAAGCGGAACTGGAGGTTATCGATGCATTCTTGACGCCTGCGCCGGATTTGATATTGTTGATGTCGGCAATGATCCTGTCAGCCTCTTTCACTGCATCTTTCCCGTCGAGAAGGTCGCCCAGTACATCAACTGCGTGCAATGCCAGGTCGATAATAAATTCGTCCTGTTGACGTATTCCGTCGCGAATGTCGGAGTAAACGGACTCCAGTTCGTGTGAGAGTCTTTCTACATCGTGAAAGCCGAACATACCGGCGCTTCCCTTCAGCGTATGGAGATAACGGTATACGGTGTTGATCTCTTCCGGATCAGCTGACCGTTGCTCGAATTGCATCAAGGCCCCTTCAAGGCTCTTGAGTACCTGCTTTGCTTCCTCGATGTATTCTTGTATGAAGTCCATGACTATCTAAGGGCTTTTTTAACTATTTTGACGAAGTCTTGTGTTTCAAATGGCTTCTTGATGAATGCCGTAATATTTCCATCCAATGCCTGTTGAATTTTTTCCTGGCGAACCTCTGTGGTCAGCAACAGAATAGGTATGTACTCATAGGCCTTCAATGACCTCACCTGTTTAATGAGTTCCGCACCGTTCATGTTAGGCATGTTGAAGTCCGTGATAAGCAGGTCCACTTCGCGACCATCGAACAGATCAGCAGCTTCTTTTCCATCGGCCGCTTCCATAACAGTGAATCCTTCTTTGGCGAGCGTGCTTACAATTATTTTTCGGGAAACGTTGAAGTCTTCCGCGACAACTATTCTTTTGCTCATTTGCTTGGCCTTTGTTTATTGTGTGAATGTTGCGAGTTCTTTTTCAAATACTTTTTCTGCGTTCAGGATCATGTAAAAGTCGTTGTCGATCTTATACATTCCGTCCAGCGTTTGGGTATCAAAACCCATTCGATCCATTGCAGCCGGCATCAGTTTTGACTCTTGTATTGTAATTACATTGAGTACATCATCAACCAATGCTCCGACTTCAAGTATATCATCGTTGTGTTGAACTTCGAGGATGACAACTTTTGTGTGCTTGTCGATCCTGGTAACTCCTAGCTCGATCTTCTTTGCCAGGTCGATAACTGGTATCACATTTCCTTCGAGGCTGATGGCGCCGGCAATATAAGCCGGGGCCTTCGGTACCTTCATTAGTTTCTGGAGACTGATCACCCGCAATACGTTGTCGACATTAATTCCGAACAACTCTTTATTGAGAGAGAACAGTAGGCATGGCGTTTCATTTTTCATAGTTGAAAGGTTGTTTTGAATACCAGCTGTTATTTAGCGCTGCCGTTGCCGTTACCGTTACGATCTTTTTCTATTGCGCTTTCAGCAAGTTTTTCAGTGAAGTCGTCGCCGTCGAAGTCTTCAAGCTTTATTGCCGGACCACCAAAAGAATCTTCAACGTGAAGGGATTTGCTCGTAGATTTCACTGCAGGCTTTGCAGGCTCAACATGATCGTTTGTTTTTGAACTTGTCTCAGCCTCGTCCGTTTCATTGAGGATAGATTTGAGTTGTTCGATCTGGCTTATGATACGTTCACGCTGATACAATACTTCACCTTTCTTGTCCAACTTGAAGAACGATACAGTCTCTTTCAACTTCGCTGACTGGGTATTGAAGTTTGTTGACGCAGACGCCAATTCCTCTGAAGAAGAAGCATTTTGCTGAGTCACCTGGTTCAATTGAGCCAATGCTACGTTGATCTGCTCGGCACCCGACCGCTGCTCTGCGCTTGATGATGATATTTCACGAACGAGGTTGAATGACTTCTGAACATCAGGAGCAAGCTCATCGAGCAGGTGTCCTGAATTTTCAGCTTCTTTTATTGTGGTCTTTGATAGTTCAATGATTTCCACGGCAGCGCTCTGACTTCTTTCCGCAAGCTTGCGGACTTCGTTAGCAACAACTGCGAAACCTTTTCCATGCTCACCGGCGCGGGCCGCTTCCACTGCAGCGTTAATGGCAAGCAGGTTGGTCTGGTCAGATATGTCGCTGATGATTTCAATTTTTTCGGTGATATCACGGATAGATTGAAATGCAGTTTGGGTAGCTTCGCGAACAGTTTTCATTTTCTCTGCAGCGCCTTTTGACATTTCTTCAGCCTGAGCTGCGTTGTCGGCGTTCTGGTTAATGTTACTTACCATTTGTTCAACAGAAGAAGAGATTTCTTCGAGTGAACTTGCCTGCTCTGTCGCTCCACCGGCAACAACTTGTGAACTCTTGCTGATCTCGTAAGATCCGAATGAAATTTCCTCCGCACCTTTGGTGATATCCTGAACGATCTCGGTAAGTTTCTTGATCATGTTTTTTAACGCATTGTCAAGCTGACCATCTTTCAATTTCGTCTTTGCAGCGTCTTGTGCACTATATAATTTTCCTCGGGAAACGAGGTTTGCAACTTCCACACTATTATTGAGGTTGCTGATGAGGTCGTTAACCGAACGTTGTGTTTCTCCCAGTTCGTCGTTTGAATTGATCGCAAGAGGAGGAGGAATGATACCTTGTGATAATTTTACAGCGGCTTCTCTGATGGTAAGAATATTTGTTGTAAGGCGTTTTGAGAATTGAATTGCAATCACGATACCTATTACCAACTCGATACCAAATACAATTATGAATGTTAATAACGTCTGGTATACGATTTCTTCAGTAGCAGTCTGTACTACTGCTTCGAGCCTGTCGAGTGCAGGTTCGATCTTGTGAACGTTGGCACGCATCTCGCCCATAAGACCAGTGGTTTCGCTGAAGCCTATAGCTTCTTCGAGCTTAATGACATCATTGAATTTTGCTTCGTATATCGCCAATTTGTCTTTGATGGCCAGTGCGCTGGCGCTATTTCCTAATTCAGCATTAAATTTCTCCAGTTCCTTGTGGAACTTCTCCACAGTCTCCATGTTCTTGCGGAGGAAGAAATCTTTTTCATGTCTGCGAAGGGTAAGGAGACGGACTTCGTTAATGTCGAACTCAGATTTTTCAACGCTGTGAATTGCTTTGCGCAATTCACCTTCCAGGCCATGGTCTAAATAACCGCGTTGAAGATATGTTTTGACAATCTTGCCGAAAGTACCATGATATCCCTTGAGATTCTTGCCAAGATCGACGAGCTCTCCTTTGATATCCAACTTTGATGACCAGCGGCTTTCAATAAGATAGTTGAGCAGGGAATCTTGGTCGAGCATCAGCTTATCTATGGTCGTAGAATACTTGCTTTCTCCGGATGCCATGAACTTTTCATTGGTGAGCTCACGCATGAGGAAGTCCTTTTCCGCCTTACGCATCTTCAGCACCATCTCGTTGATAGTCTTAAAATCTTCCTTTATTCCACCGATCTCCTGGACACGTCTAATGGAATAGTATCCCCATCCCGCAAGGATGCTGGACAGGAAAAGTACAGCACAAAATGCAAGGAGGAGTTTCCCCTTGATCTTGTTGATTTGAAATAGATTCAGTTTCATGTTCGTTTTATGTTATAGTCTTTTAATTGGTGTTTGTTATAGTTCAGTTGTTTTGAATCGGCGCTGTTGCTTTTTCGATCTTTTCGAAAAAATCTTCGGAGCGATAAGGTTTTTTGATCCACGCGAAGAGACCGGCCTTCTGCGCAGTTTCCATCTTCTGATAGCTTAACTCAGTGGTGAGGAAGATCACCGGTATGCTTGCAGTAGTGGGATTGTCCTTGATCCTCTTCAATAGATCGTAACCTGTACAGTCAGGCATGTTGTAATCGGTGAGAACGAGGTTCACATCGCCTGATCTTTCTGTGAGGATCTGATATGCTTCGTTACCGTTGGAAGCTCCAAGAGTTGAATAACCCTTCCGCTGAAGAGTTGAACAGACGAAATTCCGTATGCTGGCAAAATCGTCGACTACTAGAATGGTTTTTTGCATCGGTTTGTGTGATATAATAGTCAAATGTATTCCGATGTTACCTCCATGTTAAGCGCGGGCGTATACCCGGCGGTAGCAAATGAGTAAGTGGCGAACTTGGGTTTACGGCGAAAAAGGCCAATGCTTTCGTTTGCAGACCATAAACAGAAAGTTTTAGTCTAACGGACGTTTGCCTGATGGTTGGCTAAGAATGTAACTGGAGGATTTCGCCCTTCAACTGGCAGAACTATGGATTTTCCGTGACGGGGATGACAAGACAAATGTTCTGCTCGTCGTCATTAATGAAGTTGATTTGAAGACTGGCCTTCATCTTTTGTGTGATCTTTTGCGCTGCATAGTAATGGATCAGCTGCAAATATGTAACGGCATTTGAATAAAGGGGCGCCCTATGACGGATCGCCTTCATGAGCTGATAGCTTCCCAAGAAACCTTTTGAGTCGATGATTATGCGAATATTGTTGTGTCCGGCGGTAATCGATACCGCTATGCTGTTAATTTCAGATTTTGGTAATGCAAGTAGGTACAGGAGAAGATTATTCAGCAGTGACGTTACCAGCGCATCGTTCATCCCCTTGTAGATGACCGTTGCTGAGCTGAAATGGAAATGGATATCATCGATGGGATGATTTTCTTCAAGTGTTGACCGTAACGATGATTCCAGGGCACAGCTATTCAGATCTTCCTTTTGAATGTCACCGCGGCCGGATTCTGAGAGGTAGTGCAATCCAAACAATCGATCATCCATTTTAATGGCGTGTGCATCGATCATTTCGACTAGATTCATCATTTCTTCCATCTCCGGCCTCAGCTTCATCAGGTTGATTAGTCCACGAATAGTTGCCAGTGGGCCACGAAGGTCATGTGATGCGCGATAAACAAATTCATCGAGTTCATTGCGGCTGCTCTCGAGCTGCTTGTTTAACTGGCTGATCTCATCAAGCTGCTTAACCCTTAGAATTATAAATCCGCTGAAATCGCTGATCAGTCCGAGGTAAAAGCCAGTTATTTGACACGATATGTTTCCAAAGCCCTTTGTTTTTATAGTAGCAATCGTCCCCTGATCACAAAAACCGTTAATGAGTTTTTTCTTTAGCGTCTCCCGTAATGACCCTGATGGCGATAGAAAGTCCAGTGGCTTTCCTTCCAGGTCTGTTCCTTCAAAACCAGTCATTCTGGTCAGACTATCGCTGACGGCGGCGATAACAAAGTGGTCATCAACAACTATCGCGTCTGTAAAGATCGCTGTGAGGTTTTTTCGAATAGTGCTTTCCGATATAAGTTTATAGGTGATATCAGGTTGCTCCATTGTTTACTTTTGCCGAATTATTATACAATAATAGGCTGATGTGATGTCAGGGAATACCCTGAGTGAACAAATGGAGTGTTTAACTGCGCAAGTGGTAGCTTCTATTGTGTGGGTGAATGCGCTCGCCCTGATAACAGCTAACCGCGGCTGCCGATGCGTTCCATGAACGCTTCCTTCTTACGTCGGGAAACATCGATGCTGGTGTTGTCACTCATTACAACATATCCGCCTTCACCGCGAACATAACTTTTAATGCAGTTTAGGTTGATGAGGAAGGAATGATGGATCCGAAAAAAATCACGGGTGTTGAGAATGTCTTCATATTCTTTTAATTGCCTGCTAACGAGATGTTTCTTTCCATCAATCATGTAGATCTCTGTATAGTTTCCGGAAGCTTTGCAGTAGAGGATATCGTTCGCTTTGATAAAAATAAGTCCGTCAGAGGTTGGAATTGCCAGCTTATAGTTTTCTGAATTCGTGACATTTAGGTTCTGAAGAAGCTGTTGAAGTCGTTCCGTAAAATGAATATCCTGCTTCTTTTCGACCTTGGCGACCGCCTTTTGGAGGTCACCTATGTCGATTGGCTTCAACAAATAATCTATCGCGGATGATCGAAGCGCCTTTAGTGCATATTCGGAATGGGCGGTAGTAAAAATCACTTCGAATTTGATGTCTTCCAACTTTGAAAGGAGGTCAAACCCCGTTTCGCCTTGCATCTGGACATCCAAGAACACGACATCCGGTGTCAACGTATTAATTGCCTCGATGGCTTCCTTGAGATTTTGGCAGGTGGCGAGCACCTCTATTCCCTCGCAATATGAGGTCACCATCTTCCTCAGGGTCTCGCGACTCTTCAGCTCGTCGTCTATAATAATGCTCTTGAGCATAATGTTAAATTAACGTTTTGCATCAGACTATTCTTAGTTGGCTATCCATATTTTTACTTTCGTACCAGCCGGCAACCCATTCTTTTCGAGATCAATGATCTCAAATGAAACTTTGCGACGCGTATTGATCAGTTTAAGGCGCTCTTGCGTCAGGGTCGTTCCGTAGGACTTGTGTTCGCTGAGCTTTTGCCGCTGTAATTTGCCGGTTGCGGTGCGCCCCACACCATCATCCTCAACCTCGAATATTATGCTGTCGTTTGACTCTTTCACGCTGATTTTAAGATTGCCGCGTTCTGGTTTGTTATTAATGCCGTGTAAGATCGCGTTTTCTACGTACGGCTGGATAAGCATAGAGGGTATTTCGATGTTTTCAGTATCCATGGAAGGGTCTACATCGAACGCAAAATCGAACTTGTTTTCGAACCGCATTTGTTCCAGGGTAACGTAATGCCTGAGCATCTCCAGTTCCTCATTCAACTTGACCTTCGCGACTACCGAATGATTCAGTATGCTCCGGATCAACTTTGAAAACGTGGAAAGGTAATCGACAGCATTGCGCTGGTCGTTCTCCATAATATAATATTGAATGGAGTTTAGCGTGTTGAAGATAAAGTGCGGGTTCATGGCCGCACGCAACGCCATAAGCTTGAGGTCGTCGATTTGTTTGTTAGCCTCGGAAAGTTCCCTTTCTCTTTTCTTGAGCTCGGTAGTCTCTTCGGAAAAAACGGTTACCCCTGCGACCATTTCGTTTTCAATGATAGGGTTTAGCGAAGATTTGAAATTCCTTCCCGAATACTCTTCTTCCAACACAAAAGACTCGCCTTCCATCGCCTTCCGGTAGTGGCCCAACCATTCTGAAGAGAACTCCTCAATCTGGACTCCGTCCCGATAAATGTCGGTGATCGACTGGCCTTCCTGGACTTCTACGCCAAATTTATCGCGTATATAATTCTTGAATGGTTGATTGATATTTTTGAGTTCATATTTCCTGTTAATGGACCAGATAAAGAAAGTTGTGTTGTTGATAGTTGCATTGAGGTTGGCTTCAGAGTTTCTTAACGCATCCGCTTCCTGTTTTCGGGCCAGGTAGATGCGGATCAATTCAGCCATCATGTTAATAAGGTCCCTTTCCTCCTTCAGGAACGGCCCTTCAAAATCTAGAGGTTTTTCCTCCAGGTAGACCAGCTCCAGAACAACAGGCAGGTCATCCGGTGTTTCAATGCATGCTTTTTGCGAGTACTGACTTTCACTGAAATTGCCAGTCCGGAATTCCAGTTCCCCATAGCTGATCCTGGCGGCGGAAACTTCAGGGTACTGCCAACCATCGGGCATGATGTCGACAATTTCCTGGAGTGCTTGATTTACGGGACGATTGTCCTGAAGGATCTGATAAGTGTTGTAGAGCGTTCTCAGTTCCTTTATCCGTTCGTTCAGTAAATATCTCGTGCGTTCCTTTTCCTCTTCAGCTCGTTTTCTTGCCGTGATATCACGGGCTATACGGGAAACACCTATGACACCCGTACCATCTCGTACAGGCGATGCGGTAAGAGAGATATAGATAACCTCGCCATTTTTTTTCTTCCGTTCTGTCTCAAAATTTTCGACGGCATTGCCATCGCTGATCATTCGTAGTATATAGTCTTCTTCCTTCAACCTGCTTTCGGGGATTAGAATGGAAATATGTTTTCCCAATACTTCGTCCGGCTCATAACCGAATAGCTTGACGGCTCCCTTGTTCCATGTAGTAATGTTGCTGTCCAACGATTCACTGATAATAGCGTCTTCCGACGAGTTTACCATCGACACAAAGAGCGTTTGCTGCTCTTCAAGCTTCTTACGGTCGGAGATATCAATCAACGTTCCGATAATAGCTGGTTTTCCGGAGTATTGAGTGCGCGAGCCAAAAACTTCTGCCCAGAGCGTTGTGCCATTTTTCCGGATGCCCTTTAATTCATAATGGACACTTTCCTTCTCGCCCGATAAGCGCGTTCTAACTTTCTCTAAGACAAGTTTCCGGTCGTCAGGATGGATGACTGTCTCAATGGAATAAACGCCTATCAATTCATCCTGCTGGTAACCAAATATTTCAGCAAATCTTGGATTAACGTATGCATACTTTCCCTCCACCATAATATACACACCGACCAACGACTCCTCTACGAGGTTCCTGAACTTAGCTTCCGCCTCGCGAAGCTCCTGCTCAATTTTCTTTCGAGGAGTGACATCACGAAGGATGCCCAGAAGTCTGTTGTCACTCATCTTCTTTACGCTGTTCTCAATTTCGACGATGCTCCCATCCTTCTGTGTCATCCTTCTTTCGTTAAATCGAATCTCACCCTGCGCGAGAAGATCAAGTCGAACGGGATGTTGTTCAAGCTGTGCTTCGTCCAGAAGTTGTGTAATGTTCATTCCGATCAGCTCCTCACGTGTATATCCAAGAAGTTGACACATTTTTGGATTGCAGTCGGTAAAATTGCCATTAAGGTCAGCGATCACGATAGCATCTGATGCCTGCTCAAAGAGTGACTGGTATTTGTTTTCGCTGTAGCGGATCTGCTCTTCAGATTGTTCACGAATTAGTTTATTCTTTTCGGCCAGTTCCGAAATCAGCCTGGCGTTTAGTCTGTCACCGTTGTCAACAATTATCTTCAGTGCCAGGCAAATTCCGTTGATCACAACATAAGCTAAGAATACCCGGACGTTGGTAAATGTGTAACCGGCATCCACGAGACCATTTTGTTGATAACCAATGCCCATCAAATCAAGCAACCGGTCACAAAATATTATAGCAACCGCATTTGGCAGTATGCCTGTAATAAAAAGAACATAGCTCTTTCTTTCGAAGAAAAGGTAGGGAACGCAACTGGTTGCTAACAAATAAAAACGCAGACCATCATACATAGAGATTGGTATTGGGTCCATATCTCTCATGAAATCGGTCATGTACCAGAATATGGTAATTGTGGGGAGGTAGCATTCGTACAGCTTGCTAATAGTAGTAAGGTGCCATCGGTTCAGAACGATTGGAATTGAAAAGACAACCGTGGCAAATAACATTTCAAAGAATCCGGAAATGTTACGGTTGCCTGGAATGATCAGAAACAAAAGCAGGTTCGCAGCAATCAGCGTAAGTGCAACGAAATTCGAAAGGATAATTCCTCGTTTTCTGGAAGGAGGATCATCCTTACTTACTCCGCTTTCGGTTAGTTTTTGTAAAAAGCCCAGTTTCACGGCGCGTCGTTGGAGTGCTGCCGTCTGAATTAAGGATGAATCAAACTCGTCCTGCTTAAAGATAATCGATGAAAACAAATGGCCTGCCGGCAGGCAAACAACGAATCATGATCCTCAATACCACAGCAATAGCACACTTAAATGTGCGAAAAAATTCTCTTTACACCATGTTTGGACACTCTATATATATATAGAGCAGCAACGATTGATCTGGGCCGCTACCGGCCTTGGCCGCACGTTGCTGGTAATTTGCGCAGATTGTCAGAAGAACTGCCTATTCCACTATCGTCTTCATCCAATTTATGAGCTTTTGGGCAAGCTCGTCCTTGTATAGGCCCTTTCCATAAAAATCAGTCAAGGCATCGTGTTGATTTTCGAACCAGAATAAACTGTGATCCATCTTCGGCACAAACTCGTACGTAGCCTGCCCACCATTTTTTATCACAAGTCCGGCGATACTCTTGTGATCATCTTCAACCATCGCCGCGTCGTATTCACCATAGAAAACATAAGTCGGTGATTTTACTTTGCTCCAGGCTTCGCTGATATTAAGATCCTGAAGTTGCTGCACATAGGCTGCAGGCAAATCCCATTGGTGGTCGGGCTCATCCGACCATGCTTCTTTCAATTGTGGTTTTTGACGGAGTATATCTCCGGGCAATTTTTTGTGAATGAGGTAGTCCGTATAAAATTCGCTAATCAGTTTCATCCTCCGAGTGACTTCCGCGGGGCCTACGTCACTTAACTGCAAATCTCTTCGGCTGTATTCAAGCATATGCTCGTACCACGTTTTAGTCCATCCGCCTGAAACTACATATGCGGCAGGCTTATGTTCGCCAGCGACTAATGGCGCATAAGCGGCGCCATTGCTGTGTCCAAACACGATGATCTTTTCCGGATCTATGTAATCCAGGCTGCGGAAAACTTTGTACGCTTCCCGGTGTGCTGCAAGTTCTTCATTGAAGTCCGCGTCATAACAACATGGTCCCTCACTGTCGCCGAATCCTGGTTTCTCCACGCGTATCACGGCGTAACCGGACTTGAGAATAAAATCTTCAAGCATTCGCGCTGCCCCATGTTTTCTTGAAACGGGTTTTTCAATCGGATCGCAGCTCATCCACCGGACAAAGAATATTCCCGGAATCTTACCGCGGGTGTTTTCAGGGCGTGTTACAATTACCTGCACATTGTAACCGGACGGAGATTTGATGGACCGGTATTCCGTGACAATCCCTTTGAATGATTCCAATGGCCGCGCAGGGATCAATCCTTTTTTAGTGAGTGCCTTTCCGCTTCTGATCACATCAAGGGTCATTTCTGTGCCGCCTTTGATATACTTTGTCGAATAAAAAACTTCATAATACCTGCTCCGTGTTTTGATCTCAACACCGTTGACTTTTGTAATAATATCTCCCTTTTTCAGATCGATGGTTTCTGCAAAGCCCGAGGGTACTGTCGCCGAGATGGATACTCCGGCTACCGGTGTTTGGACCTGCGTGAAAGACGCCCCCCAATACGCGTGACGCGGAAGCGCATTCAGCAGTTGCGCATTTACGCAGAATGAGAAGGCAAAGGAGGAAATGAGAGTTAAAATGAGATTACGCATATTCAATTTATTGTTGCAGGCCCATGTTTCAGGACTTAAATTTATCGGCCTGCAACGGACGGAATGGAAAATTTATGCGATCGACAGGTCCATCCCTTCAACGACATCATTAATCGTGACGAACTAAAGCTTACTTGAATGAAATACTACATCTTCAACTCGAAAATTCTGACCCACGTTTTGTTTTGGATCAGTTACTTTCTCCTTTTTGGTTTCATCTGGACACGTGAAGGAAACTATCTGGACGCATACACTCTGGAATTCGTTTTGCTGCCTGTGAGGATCATGGCGGTTTACGTTATGATCTATATGCTCATTCCGCGCTTTCTTGAAAGAGAACAATACATGAAATTCGGACTTAGTTATGTCCTGTTGTTATTGGTAAGCGGAATACTTCAAACGCTCATTGTCTATTTTTATCGAGGTGCTGACGACTCCGTGCTAACATTAAGTGCATTGGTCCGAAACGTCGTTCTCATCAATTCCACTGTCGTCGTCATCGCTTCCTTCAAAATCTTTAAACTCTGGCAACAACAGCAGGCAACCAACAAGGCAATACAGACGGATTCTGTACCCATCATTGAAATGAAGGCAGATAAGCGTACGTACCGGCTGCGTACATCTGATATTTTATACCTGGAAAGCCTTGGTAACTACGTCACCTGTCACCTGAAAGACAAACGATTGATCTCTTACACGAGTCTTAATGAGTGTGCGAGCCGTTTGCCGGGGAATTTTATGAGGATCCATAAGTCATATATTGTAAATCGCGAGAACATCACTTCGTATAATGCAGAGGATATAGAGATAGGTGACAAGCGGCTTCCGATTGGAAGAGCGTTCCGTCCTCTGTTAATTGTTAATTGTTAATTGTTAATTGTTGAATGTTGAATGTTGAATGTTTTCGGCTGTGTGAAGAATTGTTGTAAAACATTCTACACTCCACACGCAATAAGCAACATTCAAGGATTGTTGACTTAAACTACAGGCATTTCGTTTTTTAAACCCCTAAATCCCCTTAAGGGACTTGAATACAAGTTCCAAAGGCGAATCCACTTGAGTGTTGAGTGTTGATTGTTGAATGTTGAATGTTTCGGAGCCGATTATCTTCCGGCATGGCGACAGCTGTCTTAAAAATGGAACGACTAATCATTCTCTTCCCATCATTTCCGCAAGCGCCTGTTCAATTCCAATGAGCTCGTCGCTACCAGGTTTAATTATACAACTTCTAGTATTTTGTGATGAGATCGCCCGTACAACACCGCTCATCATTACGCGATCGTTGATGTGAATACCTGTGTTGTTCAACGCCGACTCAATTAGCGCGCTGATGTCTCTATATTGTTCCGCGTTTATCGCTACGGTTCTTGCTTCGCCGCCGGAGTACATACCTGATGAGCTTTCTTCTTTTTTAACGGGTACATATTCAAGGCTGGAGGCCTGAATTCTGTAGGTATTCCCATTACCATCCGCATATTCATAAACAGTCGACTTGTTCATACAGGAAAGGGTGAGAAGGTTAATAAGGATTGCGCACGTGACGATTCGCATAGTACAAGATACAAATTAGCCGTTAATCGTTATCCGGTAATCGTTGTTTGTAATTGCTTTCGACATTCGGAGTTGGACATTGGAAATTCAAAATCGGGAGTAATAAACAACGGGACTTTAAATTCATCGTTGACTATCAAGCTCGATCTTTCTTTTTTTAGCCTCGTCGAGGAGATGGTCAAGCTCTGTTCTGCTGTAATATTCACCACGAACAATTACGCTATTGATGTTGCGTATGGCGTTAATATTTTCGAGAGGATTCTCATTCAAAACAACAAGGTCTGCATTTTTTCCAACGTCGATCGATCCCGTTGTTTTTTCGATTCCAAAAAAAATTGCTCCGTTCAGTGTGGCGGACTGAAGAATTTGCAACGGCGTCAGTCCTGCTTCGCGAAAGATCTCAAGCTCCTGGATAAAAGATTCGGCAGGATATACATAAGTATTTAAGGCTGCAGCATCGCTACCCGCAATGATACGAATACCGGATTGTTGAATGAGGGGCAGCTGTTTCAATAAGAAATTGTATCGTTCTTTTCGTTGTTGACGCTGAGTGGCCGGTTCATTTGCCATCCTGTCAATTCGCCACTGGTAGTTTGATAGAAACTTTTTTGTCAAATATTGAAGAAAGACATCTTTACTATGATCGGTCACATCCAGGTAAGCAAGCTGTTGACCGCCAATGAGTGTGGGACAAACAAACAATCCCAGATTGCCCATTGCTTTATAGTTAGCGTTTGCTTTGTTCTGATCAAATTCCCGCGCGTATCGCGCTTCAGCTTCGGCTTTATCGATCTTTCCGCTGGCCAAGTCATGTGTGATAGAGGTCTCGTCAGCCCCCAACCGAAGCAGATAAGTGGCGTGCTCCACACTGGTAAGCCCGGCGTCTACGAGTTCTCCGATGGTAACGTCCAGAGGTACATGGCCCGACACTTTATAACCGCGTTGATGGGCTTGTCTGACGCTTTCAAGGAAGAGATCTCCTTTTAAAGTGTTCTCAGTAATTTTTACAAAGTCGACTTTGTAGCCATCCAACTTATTGAGCATTGTTTCCAGCTCCTTTTCATTTTCTATTTCCAGGTCACCCTTCCAGATGGAATTTTTACCCTCGAGCTTTGAGCCAGCCGTGAATATTGTCGGCCCCGTTAGCTTGTTATCTTTTATTTCCTGCCGCCATTTAAGAACCTGCTCACCGAGATCGCTTGCACAATCTCGCACGGTTGTAATTCCGTAGACGAGAAAAACGGGAAGCAGCGCTTTATTATCTTCGATGAGTTCAGCGCCTTCGAGATGAATGTGCATATCCCACAGGCCGGGGATCATAAATTTGTTCTTTGCATCAATCCGTTGTGTGTCAGGAATTTTTCGGTCGATGGATCTAAAAGGCTCAATGACTTTGATCTTGCCATTTTCCAAAATAACAGACTGGTTCTTTTTCACAGTTCCGTCTGTTACGTTGATAACATTGATGTGATAGATTTGAATAATAATTGGCTTATCCTGCGCGAATAGTGCTAAGCCTGAAAAAATAAAAAACAGTATAAAGTGTACTTTCATTATCGCCACGCTGTGGCTACGCGTTTCATTTCGTCCACCGAGGTTTCATTTGTGAGGCGATTCACCTTCATGCGAATTATCCTGTTGCCTTTCCTGACCATTAAGAGGCAAAAGTTCGTTCCGTCGCTATGAAGCCACGCCTCATCGCCAATGTCGGGGTGTGATTGCCCAGAGTTGTTCCTGTTGCTTATCACGATATCTTCAAATACTTTGTGAGCCGATTCGGCATTGTCGTGTTGTTCGTCAATATAATAAAGACTACTATTAAGATCATCCTGGGTTGCCTTCCATGAACACTTGTGTTGAACGACATTTTTTTCGTTCACTGTAGCACTTTCTGTTTGACTTGCTGGCAAACCAAGGATCTTTTCAGCGTCTACCTTTTCGATGCATGTATCATCGGAATAATTTTTCGTTGGCCACCCGAACGAGCTGGAGAATAACAAGCCAATCAGGATAAAGGTGATTTTTGCCATATAATCGCAGGATTAATTGGACTCTATTGCCTTGTACGAAGTTAGCGAGAATTCACGTGGGTGATAAATAAAAGGGACTTCTATTGTCACGAAAAGTGATGCTTTCATCAAGAATTTCAAGGAGAATGGGATAATTGGAGAAGACGGGAATATCGCCGGGTAGATCCCGATAACTAATAAAAAGAGACGCTCTGGACGACGAATTCAAGGGGAGGGAATTAATTCCCCTCCTACAAACCGTCATCTTGAGCTGTGGTGAGCACGCTTAATAACACCTGCAGTCCTTTCGAATGTTCAGCCTCAACCCGACGATTCACACCTCAGGATGACAGCCGACGGAAGAGACGGTTCCGTAAGAGCGGCATTTTTGTGAAACTGCCTGCGGTCAAATATACTTACGCCTCCAAACCTTATACCATCCTTTGTTTTTTGGGTAACTTCTGTTTGACGTAACGTTGTTAAAGAACAGCGCTACTATCAACAAGATCATGATCCCTGAAAGGATAGGGGTTAGCACGTACAAATAGCCAAGGCCTTTGATCTTTTCGCTTCCGATAATAGCAATCAACGCGGTGGCTCCTCCCGGAGGATGCAAGGTTTTGGTTACCTGCATTAGAACTATCGATACGGATACTGCTAAAGCGGCAGCAAGCCAGGGTACAGGCATAAGGTAATTGCATGTGACACCCAGTATCGCACATATCAAGTGACCACCGATTACATTCCTTGGTTGCGCAAGAGGACTGTTAATAACTCCGTAGATCAATACAGATGTAGCGCCAAACGAGCCTACAAGAAACAGGTTGTCCGATGTGGGAAGATAAAAGCTTTGTAAAAGCCCGATCAATGCTATTCCTGCGAAAGAACCAAAAAACGTCCACATGTGCTCATTGAAATCAATCAATGTTTCCTTGTAAATCACAACACGTGCTACCCTGATTGTCCGTTTGATTCTTTTGCCCATAGCAATTTAAAGCCGGCAAATTTAATCTAAATAGAAGAACGAAAGGGCTACCGGCTTTAGGGGTTTTCCCTGACAGACATGACCAAAGGTTATATTTTACGTACGACCACGGTTGTTCTCCCGACGGCTGGCCGTTATCCGTTAATCGTGGCGACAGAATAGTATGATGCTGTTAACCCTGGACTGACAACAGCCGGCTTGCCTATCGTCAGTTAGGCAGAGAGGGATGAAGAAGCTATTTTTTGAAAGGGTCAGCATTGTGATGATTTGTCGAGGATATTTTACAAGTAAACTTTAAGTTCGTAAACACACCCGCCTCCCTCACCCACACCCACGATTAACTATTAACGGATAACGATTAACGAGTTCAAGCCGATCAAACTACCTACACACCCAAGGTCCTTTATCCCAGTCGGCCAAACCATAAAAAAGCATTTCCCCTGCCATCGATGTAAAAATTTCTGTAATGATCCTTTTTTTCCCTATGTTCAAACGAATGTTCAGAGTTTTGTACAAGTGAGATTGACGCCTTACAACAGATTGATAGGAATAGCGCTGGTTGTTACGGCTGGTGCATGCGTTGAGCCCTATCCGGCTCCGGATATTGCGGACGATCTCAGTATTCTTGTTGTAGATGGATTTGTCAATGGATCCGATGGCGTTGCCACGGTACGGCTAACACACACTGTAAAATTGAATGAAGATTCGGGGTCACCTGCGGAGGAAGGGGCAACCGTAAGTATAAAAACGGAAACAGGGGATTCATTTACATTAATTGAACAAGATTCAGGGAGATATACTGCGGAAGGTCTTGTTATTGACGCCAACAAACAATATCAATTATATATCAGGACTAAAGGCGGTGAGGAGTACATATCAGATTACGTCACCGTAAAGGATACACCACCTATTGATAGTGTGACGTGGCGCCCCGAAGGTGACGGGGTCTCGGTCATGGTCAATACCCACGACTTAACCGGACAGACCAAATACTACCGATGGGAATACGTGGAAACCTGGGAGTATGAATCTCCATACGTTTCACTGATGAAGGTGGTAAATAAGCAAGCGCTGTACCGCGACGCTACGGATTTTATTTATATATGTTATCGCACAATTCCGTCGACGAAAATTTTTGCCGGTTCCTCAGTGCGACTCCAAGAAGACGTGATCCGTGATTTCCCCTTGAACTACCTTCCTCGGATGTCGGGCAAGATTTCTGTTTTGTATAGTATGATGGTAAGCCAACGGGCAATCGAAAGGGCCGAGTATGAGTATTGGCAGGACTTGCAACGGGTGACAGAAGGCCTCGGCGGACTCTTTGATTCGCAACCTTATGAAATTGTTGGCAACGTCCACCATGTAAGCAATCCTTCTACACCTGTTCTTGGATACTTCGGTGCAGGATTTGTACAAAAGCAACGGATGTTTTTGAGTTATTATGATCTGCCCAAGGAGTTGCAAAAGAGGCCATATCATGGCTGCCAACTCGACACCGTATGTGTTCTCAGAACTCCAAGCGCGCCATTCAATTGTGCTAACGACATACCTGGTCTTCCTAACAACACGCCACTGATTTCGCCACTGTATTCGGGGCCGACTGTCGTGGGTTATACGATGTCATCGCAATATTGCTCAGATTGCCGCCAGCAAGGTGGCGTTCTGGAAAAGCCGGACTTTTGGCCGTGAGGGGGAAGGTTGCTGGGTGGCTACGCGCAACGGTAATCATATACGCACACGTAGCAGTCAGCTGGGTGAAAAAGTGTGGAAAATCTGCCACAATTTAGTTTACAATGATAATTTCTTTTGGAATCATTTACTTCCCATAGGGGTTTTGAGTGTGACGTCATTATAGCCCCGTTCCCTTTTCTTCCATAAGTGCACGAATAAGTTCAACTTCTCAACGCTTTGGATCATGAAAAAAATTATCCTCGTCGCAGTCCTTACTTTTGTCACATTGTGTGTCCGTGCACAGGCTGGCGTGACCAATGCCAATGGGATCACTATAGCGTATGAGTCCCTTGGAGATGTCGATGACCAGGTCATAATACTAATA
>DATHIE010000585.1:0-3051 GCA_035316905.1 Chryseolinea sp.
TTCGGATGTTTCAGATTCCTTAATACGTCTTTGTAGAATTGAGGAAGTCCTCCCTCGTACTCAGGTTGCTGGTTCACCGTGCTGAAAACCTCGTGGCCATCCAACGTGTCAGGTTTCGTAAAACATTTGTTCGAATTGGCAATTGATTGAGAGACAGCTACTGCGCTTGTTATTAATAACCAAAACAGGGCAGAAAACCGGAAAATAGTTACAGCGTTACATCTTCCATTAATCATAACGGTACTTGTCCGAAAACGCTAGTCAAATGGAATTTCGGTTAATGAAGCTGAAGACATTCTTTACTACTTCTCTTTTCTTTTTGAGGATCATGTAGGCCGCGGTTTCACCCATTACCTGGAAATCTGTTGAGATGACTGTTATTCCAAGTAGATCTTTCAGAGGGGTATCGTTGTATGAGATAATGCCAATGTCCTTACCCAGCTCCAGATTTTTGTCCCGGATCTGTTTTACAAGATTGACGAGGTCCGTCTCCTCTATAATAATGTATGCGTCGCGTGGCCGCAGTTCCATATCCTGGTAGATCTCTTCCAGGACTTCAGAACTGAAATTAAAATCGTTGCAGAACTTCTGGAATCCCTGGACGATTTCCAATGGATGAGGATAAAGTGCTTTGCGCGGATAGACAAGAATGAGCTTCTTATAACGCTTCAACAAAGTATTAGCCTCCTGAAGTGCTTCGTAAATATCCATTTTGAAATCCTGATAGACAGAGGCAACGTTCGGCCCCAACGCAGGGAGATGATTATCAAGAACGAGAAGTTTGTCTTCTGGAATTTTTCGAATTGCTTCAAGTACTTCGGGACTGTCGTTGTAATGAACGTTCTCGGTGCCCTTAAAATGAGGCATCACGATGTAATGATCATACTTGCCCATGTTGTCTTCCAATGATGTGAGAAAGATCTTTGGATCGCAGTGATAAATGGTGAGATCAACCTTCGCGTTATTTCCCAGACTGTTGACGATCGAATTGAAGATCCTGAGTTTGTAGGAGCTCAACTTGTTCAGAAGCACGAGCACATTGATCTTTGACGGAAGTACGTGACGCGCTACATAATAACCTTTTCCCTTCGCGGAAACGATGATCTTTTTTTCCTTGAGAACATTGTACGCTTTTTCAACCGTATCTCGTGATAAATAATATTCTTCACTGATTTCGTTGATTGAAGGAATTCGCTGACCGATCGATAAGACACCGCGTTCAATATCGCCAATGATCGAATTTACGATCTGCCTGTATTTAGGTATCCGCGACTCCTGGTCAATCCGAATCTCAATAAGCGCATCAGTATCTTTAGTATCTTTCATTTTCCACATTTGCTTCACGGCAATCTACCAATTCCAACGCTTTTACGGAAACGTTTTCTGAAGCGTGGAATAACGTTGTGATCGCATTCTCAATATTCATAAGAAACAACCTTGCCTGAACACTTCAGATAGTTATTGATTTCATCTAGTTTTTTTTCGCCGCCGGAAACCTGATAGACAAGAATATAGTCTCCATCATTTCTGATATCACGTTCCTTTCTGAAAGTCAACTTCAAGCTTTTAACTTCCTTCTCGAATTCGGACGAAAAAAGTAGATCTTCGCGTGTTGTGATCTTGTAGGTTCTTTCTTGATGAGCGCGCGCGATGGCCTTTTGAAGAACTTCGAAGAATAGCAGCACAATAAGGATCGCAACGCAGCTGACGAAGGCGATGAAATATTGGCCGGCACCCACGGCCATGCCTAAGGCAGCGGTGATCCAGATGGTGGTGGCTGTGGTGATGCCGCTTATGGAAAGCCCATCCTTGAAGATGACCCCTGCCCCCAGGAATCCGATACCAGTGATTATGTTAGAAGCGATCCTGTCTTCAGAATTATTTCCAATGGCCATTGAAAGCTCAGTGAAAATTGTTGATCCCAGACAAATCATGATCATGGTTCGTAAACCTGCCGCTTTGCTTCTATATTCACGTTCAATACCAATAGCCGTTCCTATTATAAATGAGAACAGCAACTGCAATGCTGTTTCACTTTGAAAAGTTATGTCCATGTCGAGATATTTTAGTATGAATTCAAGTTAACATAATAATAAAATCTAGTCACCTGATTTTATTTTGCGTTTTATCAGAATTACAAAGCCACTAAAGAACTACGGACGCGCTGAAATTGTTCAAGGCACATTGCCACGCTAAAGATCTAACCTTGTTATTTAAATATTGATCCCAATGATATCCACCGATTCGATCTTACCCGATTCCGGACTCTTTGTCCGGACCACACTAAAAGCATGGGAAACGCAGGTTAACCGGATGAATGACTTTTTTGAAAGTGTATCAGACGATGACCTGATGACAGAAATCGCGCCGGGAAGAAACACGGGCGTATACCTGTTGGGTCACCTGACAGCTGTAAATGATGGAATCCTGCCGTTACTGGGGCTGGGTCAGAAATTATATCCACAGCTTGAGAAGATATTTATTACGAGTCCTGATAAATCGGGGCTTGAATTCCCGGCGATAAAAGAATTAAGGCAATACTGGAGTGATGTCAACGAGGAGCTTATGGAACATTTCGTCCGCATGGAGCCGGCGGAGTGGCTTGCCAAGCACGTGGCAGTATCTGCCGAAGACTTCGCTAAAGAACCTCATCGCAACAGGCTTAACGTTGTGATCTCAAGGACCACGCACATGCATTACCATTTGGGACAATTGATCCTGTTGCGGTAGTCTGAACCGTGATTCGCTTGATTAAAGGATGATCAGGATTAAGTGTCTGAACCATGATTCGCATGATTGAAGGATAATCAGGATTGGTGTTGTGCTCGGCATTTAAATCGAGCTAATCGCGGAAATCCTACGAATCAAGGTTCAGACATGATTGAAGAATGATCAGAATGTGTCAATGAAAAGAAAATGCAAGCGATCAGCTAATCCTGAAAATCCTGCTAATCCTACAAATTACAGCCACTCTTCGGGTAGTGGAAGCCTGCGGAAGATGTGACCGTGATTTGTAGGATTAGCAGGATTTTCAGGATTAGCTGATCGCTT
>DATHIE010000586.1:0-5099 GCA_035316905.1 Chryseolinea sp.
CAAAATGCGTAAATATGAGGCCAACGCTTCGTCGTAACTTGACTTAAACGTCTGGACAATTGCAAGGCCGTTTAGAATTTTCTGGATTTCAGCGTCAAACTTATTTCTCTCGGCAATTGGGAGAATCTTTTGCGACACATAGAGTGAAGAATCCATATCGTCAAATCTTCGATAAAGGAGAGCCTTTAGCCTTCCACATTTTACAATCATCAGACTATCGCCAGCTATCTCGCTTCTATATGTTGCCTCATTCACATAACTCATTGCAACATGATTATCAATATCCGTGTAGTAATAAGCGAGCTCAAAAAGGATTTGCCTTCGGTCGCGGGCGAGGCCTTTCTCAAGGAGTGCCTTTAACGAGTCAACTTTTTGACCTTGAACAACGAACGGAGTGAAGCTGAAAATGATTACTAACGCGCTAAAATAAGTCGCGCTGATGAACCTGGCGTACCAGGTATAATTCAGGATATCCGTATTAGTCGCCATATAATAACATTATAGCTTTTGATTAATTTAAGGGTTGTAATCAAATAATTCAATGCGACCATGACACCCTTCTTTGTCTCTCCCCAAAATCTTGAAAAAGAGGTTTCCCGAAGAGTAGCCGAGGCCTGCGACCAAATAACCTCCGAAATGGGCGCTGAAATACACGATGACCTCATCCAGAAATTGTCTGTGTTTCGCCTTTACCTGGACCGTCTCGAACGTTCGGCAAATGATCCGGAAGAAGTCGAACGCTTGTTGTTGGGCATGCGAACTGATTTTGAAAATGTCATCCAATCCATACGAAGGGTTTCGCGGCAACTAATGCCCGTGCATACCTGTGGATCATTCGAAGAAGAGGTGCAACTCTTGTCCCAGAATATGGAAAGGCCGGGGGCTGGCAACATACATCTATCTTTTAACGGTGAAGAACGGTCCATTGCTCCGACTGACCGGCTGTACATTCTGCGCATTATTCAGGAGTTGATCCACAATGCCTTTAAGCATTCAGCCGCCTGGCACATCTGGGTTCGGGTACAATGGCTTCATGATGTTTTGATTGCCGAAGTGGAAGATGATGGGGCGGGTTTTCATAAGATATCCGAATTCATTGAACGATTAAGGAAAAAGAATAATACCCTTAAAATGAGATCTCAGACATTAGGCGCATCCCTTACCTACCATCAGGGCGAAAAGGGATTATTAGCCAGGCTGGAATACAAATTGAAGCATTAAGACCGGTAAGTCCCTTCTACAGTATTCCGTTCCGATAAGCATAGGCAAGCAGCCCTGCCGTGTTGTGAACTCCAACCTTTTTGATCAACCGGATCCGGTAGGTCTCCGCCGTCGAGTCGCTCATCTTTAATTCAGAAGCAATCTCCTTGGTTGTAAGGCCGCTCGCAATCGCCTTGAGTAATTCCCGTTCGGGAAAATTCAACACAACGGGCGGAACAGTATCCCAACGGTGGGCGTTCGCCTGTATCAATTTCAGTATCTTTTCAGAAAAATAACTTCCCATTTCCTGAACCTTAGTAATAGTCTTAACGATCTCCTTGTAGCCGTCGAGTTTATAGACTATTCCATGAACACCGGACTGCAAAAGGTTCATGATAAGCTCGGTGCCTTCGAGCCCGGTCAATATAACCACTTTCGGATACACGCCCTCCTGCTTAAGCAGCCCCAGGAGTTCAAGCCCATTAGTATCCAATAACCTGAAATCCATCAATACGATATCGATGTTCTTATTCAGTTGTTCCCGAAATTCGGACCGGTTGCCCGCTTCAAAGACGGCCTTGGTAAAGGTTTCTTTTTCAAGAAGAGATCGCAAACCTTCCCGTATAAGCGCTTCATCTTCCACAAGTAAGAAATTGAGCTTAGTCATGATGATCGATTGATTATTCGTCGTGAAGTAGTGTGCGTATAAAGGTAAGGTATGTAATAGCTAAACCGGACTGCGACTGTGTCTGGTTTTCCTTATAATCGATATCCGGTCCATCGGTCGATCAAAAAATATGCTGACATTTCCCCTGGTAATTATCCTCTTTCCGTGGATTTAGGTTTTGAGGATTTACTGATCTTTTCGAAGAGACCTTATTGCAGGGCGTGAAAAGAACCTTCCTTTTGTGCGCTATCCCCCCAGGAAGGTTTGCCCTGCATTATTTTACTACGGCTCCTGGAAACACAAGGTCCGAAGGCTGAACCAATTTCAATTGGCCGTTAGCATCTTCGGCCATCAAAATCATGCCTTGCGACTCAATACCCATCATCTTACGAGGAGCGAGATTAACGATCAAGGTTACCTGTTTCCCTATCATCTCTTCGGGCGTATAGTGTTGCGCAATACCACTTAATACCGTTCTCTTGTCAACACCTGTGTCGACGGTAAGCTTAAGTAACTTAGTGGACTTCTCCATTTTCTCGGCAGTCAAGACTTTCCCCACGCGAATATCCAGTTTGTCAAAATCATCGAAAGTGATCTCCTTTTTCAAAGGCGTCACAGGGCTTGGTTCCATACTCTTTTTCTTGTTATGAAGTTTCAGCAACTGCTTTTCTATTACATCGTCTTCAATCTTTTCAAAAAGTAGTGATGACAATCCCAGCGCGTGACCTTCCGCAAGAAGATCTGCAGCTCCTGCCTCGGACCACTTCTTCGAAGGCTGGTTGACCATATCATTGATCTTTTTTGCGCTGAACGGAATGAACGGTTCGGCAACAATACCAAGGTTGGCCACGATCTGCAGCGCGATGTTTAGAATAGTGCCTACTCGTTCAGGCTGAGTCTTGTGTAACTTCCACGGTTCTGTATCTGCCAGGTATTTGTTGCCAAGACGCGCAAGGTCAATCAGCCCTGCCGTTGCCTCACGAAAACGGTAGAGCTCAAGCGATTGCGCAATACGCGACGGTAATATCTTCAACGCCTCGATGGTCGCTAAATCAATCGCCACCGGTTTTCCCGGGTGCGGAACCTTGTTGTCAAAGTATTTTTGCGTAAGAACCAGCGCCCGGTTCACAAAATTTCCCAGGATCGCCACCAGCTCATTGTTGTTCCGTGACTGAAAATCCTTCCACGTAAACTCACTGTCCTTCGTCTCCGGAAGGTTGGTCAACAAAGCGTACCTAAGCACATCGGGCTTGCCGGGGAAATCTTCCAGGTACTCGTGCATTTCGATGGACCATCCCCGGCTCGTGGACATCTTATCGCCTTCCAGGTTCATGAACTCATTTGCCGGAACATTATCAGGCACGATGTAGTCGCCATGGGCGTGTAACATGATCGGAAAGATGATACAGTGAAATACAATATTGTCCTTGCCAATGAAATGCACCAGCTTTGTTTCGTCATCCTGCCAATATTTCTTCCAATCGTCGACGGCTACTTTTCCAAAATCACGCTGAGGCTGGGCGAAATCCAACTTACCCGAGCTCACTTCCTGGAAAAAAGCTCTTGTAGCGGAGATGTAGCCAATGGGCGCATCAAACCACACGTACAATACCTTTCCTTCCGCATCTGGTAAAGGCACCTTTATACCCCAATCCAGATCGCGAGTCATCGCGCGAGGTTGAAGTCCGGCATCGATCCACGATTTACACTGTCCAAACACATTCGTCTTCCAATCATCGGAATGATCCTTCAGAATCCATTCCCTTAACCACTCTTCGTAATTTTGAAGTGGCAGATACCAGTGTTTGGTTTCTTTCAGCACAGGTACATTCCCTGTCAACGTCGAGCGAGGATTGATAAGATCCCGCGGACTCAACGAAGAGCCGCACTTCTCGCATTGATCGCCATATGCATTTGGATGTCCGCATTTTGGGCAAGTGCCGACTATATAACGGTCGGCTAGGAATGCTTTTGCTTCATCGTCGTAATACTGCTCGGAGATCTCTTCATTCAGCAACCCTTTGTTATACATCGCGATGAAGATCTCCTGGGATGTTTTATGGTGAATGGGTTCGCTTGTACGATGATATATATCGAATGCAATGCCCAGCTGCTTAAAGCAATCGCGCATTTGGACGTGGTATTTGTCGATGATGGCTCTGGCCGTTGTGTTTTCCTTGAGAGCCTGGTTGGGAATAGCAGTTCCGTGCTCGTCACTTCCTGACACAAAAAGGACGTCCTTGCCCAATGAGCGAAGGTACCGGACGTAGACATCGGATGGGATATAGGCCCCCGACAAATGCCCGATGTGCTTCGGGCCGTTGGCGTACGGCAATGCTGCTGTAATGGTATATCGTTTGAACTCTTTCATAAGGTCTCATTACGGACGGAGCGCAAAGATGATAATAGAAATGGAGGGAAAAAAATTCCAAAGGAGGCAGTGCGACGACTAAAAAAAGGTAGTTTATCCCTGCTTGCTAAGCAGCTTTTCCCATTCTTGATAGGGTGCCGAAGGGAGTATGACGTAAAACTCCGTGTAGCCTTCCGGCGTCGTGAGCAGGCCGATCTTGCCACCGATCTTTTCAACGGCCGTTTTGGTAATGTATAGACCAATGCCGCCAGTTTCCGATCTTTCCGATGCTCTTGAGAACATTTGAAAGAGTTTTCCGGGACTGGATTCGCTAATGCCAATGCCATTATCGATCACTCTAAGTTTGACGCTGGCGTTTTCGACACGACTGATGTGCACATTCATAAATGAGTCAACGCGTTCGGAATCGTTGTAGAATTTGATGGCATTGTCTATAAGATTTTCGAGCACGATCCTCACCAGCTCTTTATCAGATTCGATCGTAGCGTGGGGATCAATAAAGGTTGTGATCTTTAGGTCTGGCGGAAGGCCTTTTTTCTTCTCCAACATTAATACCTCGCTAACAATTGCCTTGAAATCGATCGGTTCAATGGATATTTTCGAATTGTTGATCTGGTTAATGATCACCAAACGAGTCAGGATCGAGTTGAGTCTTTGGCCGTCGCGTCAAGCTTTTTAAGGTATTCCAATGCAATTGGATCTTTGACGTCGAGGAGCGCAACGTTACACATACCCTTCAGGCTGGCAAGCGGACCACGAATGTCGTGAGAAGTTTTATAAATGAAATTGTCGAGCTCGTCGTTAACTTGTTTCAACGACTGGTTCACCCTTGCAAGGTCTATCGTCTTTTTATCTACTTCG
>DATHIE010000587.1:0-4966 GCA_035316905.1 Chryseolinea sp.
GCCGAGCCCTATACCTATATGAACTGGGCTACCAGCGTTGACAAAGTTACAGGGCGACCCATCGAGACAGAATTCGGCCGCTATAAAAATGAAAACAGGGTGATATCTCCCGGGCCTGTAGGCGGACATAATTGGCAACCCATGGCATTTAATCCCACGACAGGGCTAGTGTACTTCCCCGCTCACGTTAATTCCTTCCCTTTTGGCAACGATTCGATTTGGACGTTCTATGAGAACAGAAGGAATGTTTCAACACCTCTTGCCCATCTCCCAACGATTCCAGATCCGACTAGGCCAGCCAACATGGATCAGGGACAATTGCTGGCTTGGAATCCACGAACCCAAAAGGAAATCTGGCGCGTGAATTATCCTGCAACCTATTGGAATGGAGGGGTGATGGCCACAGCCGGGGGACTTGTCTTCCAGGGAACGGGAGAAGGTAAATTTTTGGCCTATGATGCAGCAAATGGAAATAAGCTTTGGGAAACTAATGTCGGTTCAGGTGTGATTGCACCCCCGATAACTTATATGATTGATGGAAAACAGTATGTATCCATTGCCGTAGGTTGGGGAGGCAATCCTGGGCATCGTGTAAGATTTACGGAAGAAAACTACCCAGGCACAATCTTTACTTTCGCTATTGATGCCAAAGAAACGTATTCAGGTTTTTATAAATCCAAATCTAAAGAACTTATTCAAGTTCCTGTTTCCGTAACAGCAGAAGAAATTAATAAAGGACAATTATTGTATAACGCCAATTGCCGCACTTGTCATGGTTGGATGGGTGACAACGGTGGCTCTATTCCCAACCTGACGTATTCAAATGAAGGCACCTTTGAAATTATCGAAGACATTGTGTTGAAAGGAATGTATCTCAAGAAAGGGATGCCCAATTTTTCAGATCGCCTCAACCAAAAAGACGTTCGTGACATCAAGAATTACATACTGCATTCCGCAAACGAGTTGAGGTCAAAGAAAAATTAGATTAGTAAAGAGTGAAGGCCACACAGCCACCAACAATGTGCATATCCAATTTGGCGGGCTCGGTGTAGTAGAAAGATTTTTGCTCTTTACAGTAAATGCTGCAATTAAACTGGCAAAATGCTTCGGACAGAGTACAATGCTGTTGACGCATTCGCTGGGGTCAGGCACTACGCAGGAAGAGACAAAAGGAATTAATTTTGGAACTCTTGCAAATATGGTTGAGTCATTCAGACGGACGAATAGAGATTTCCGATTAATTGAATTTTGAAAGGCAACTTTGTGCATAACAAAGCGTATAAGTCATGCCGGCCGGGTTCGATTATAATTATTAAATTGGGTCTGCCGACACGGTTAGATATTTGCTTTATCGGTCTTTTTGTTAATGAGGTCATAAACCATTTATCTTACTACATCCAGCCGAAAGTTTAGTACAGGTTGTGACTTAAGAAAATCAAGTGATTCAACATCCTAAATATTAAATATGGTAGTTATGAAAAAGAAAAGCCTTCTCGTTTTATGTATGCTGTTGCTTGCTGGCAGCTCCTTTGCCCAAACCTACGTTACGCAGGTTAAGCCGGCAGGAGACAAAAAGTGGGGTTATGCGAATCTGAATGGTGAAATCATCATTCCGGCGCAGTATGAAAAGTGTTATGAGTTTTCGAGCGATGGGCTGGCCATCATTTATGACAGCAAGGCCAAGCAGCATCACTTCATCAATCTGAAAGGCGAAAAACTACCCACTGAAGTCTCCAAGTTCAACGTCAAGGAGGGTTTTTTGGGTTTTGAACTGCAAGGGTTTCACGATGGAATGCTTCCTATCCGGGTGGGTGAGAAATGGGGATTCATTAGTTCCTCGGGAAAAATGGCGATTCAAGCCAAGTATGACGACGTATCTGATTTTTACGGTGGCTTTGCTGTGGTTAAAAGTGGCGAGAAATATATAGTCCTGAATACTTCAGGGGAGGAGACGCCGGTGGAAGGATCCGGTCTGCTGGATGTTAATCATTTTACGGAAGGCATGGCGCCGTTCCGGGCGGCCGACAAAAAATTCGGTTTCATTGACACAAGTGGTAAGCCGGTGATCAAAGCGCAATTTGAAAGCGTGGGATATTTCAGCGACGGCGTGGCTTGGGCAAAATCTGCGGATGAAAAAGTTGGGTACCTCGATAAGTCTGGAGCGTGGGTGATCAAACCACAATTTGACGCGGGTAAAAACTTTGATCAGGAGACCGGTCTGGCGAGGGTTAAGATTGGCAAAGACTGGGTATACGTTTCCAAGACTGGCAGCAAGGTTACCCTTTCGGGCACGGATATTTATGAGGACTTCGCCGATGGACTGGCGCGTGGACGCCAGGGCGGAAAATTCGGATGGCTGAACAGCAAAGGGGAGTGGGTGATCAAGCCGCAGTATGATGGATCGAGAGATTTCAAGAACGGTTACGCTGCGATACAAAAGGGTAAGTTGTGGGGAATCATTGACAAAGACGGCAAGGTGGTTATCGAACCGAAGTTTGATGGAATTAAGGATATGGAGTTGGTGAAGTAGTGCGTATTGCCGCAGATTGAGACATACGCAAAGCGTATATCAGTTCCTGGAACAGGAGTAGTTAGGCCATTTTATAATTAATAATAACTGAAAAAAACGAATAGTAGCACCATATATGCATCATTGCGTTTGACCTGCTGGTTGGTTAGATTGTATTTCAAATAACGGCTCTGCGGGTGGGACAGAGATGTGCCAGACTACGGCAACGCTGCATATATACCGACCGTTAGAGGCAATGCGTCCAATGAAACCTACAAACTGATATGGGTAGACGAGATTTATTAAATATAAAAAGAAGCCCAAAAAAAAGTTCAATCTCATCTGTTGTTTGTGTTGATATTATTATTTGGCGCATTCTTCCGGATTGCGAGTGAGGAGGATGGCGATGGGAATGTCATCATGTTTGCTATGATTTTAGGGGTCGGAGTTATTTACGCATTGAGCCTCGTAAATGTATTTGTTATCGACTTGTTTAATGACCTCAATGAACGATGGACGATTCTCAACTACTGCGTTCCCGCCGTTGTGGTGTTTTTGATGATATGGGGTTTTAGAATCCCAATTGAAACAATAGACCTTTTCCTATTACCGGTGTTGATATTAATTGCAGATCTATGCATGTACGCAATGGTTGAGGAACCGAAAAGGACGCACAGCAGCTAACATTGTTTATAAATCATGCCGGCAGAGTTTGACCATAATTATTAAATTGGTCTGCCGGCAGGCTTTATAGACTGGCGTTAGCCAACACATAAATCCAAATGAAAGCGAAAAAAATTGCAGCCATTTTAGGGATTTCTTTGGGTGTAACCTCGATAGGTCTAATTGGATTTTTGATGTACAAAACTTCTAACAGACCGCAGGAACCATCAAAACCATATTCCTACTACACAGAAGACGTTACCTTTATAAACAGTCAAGCCAATATTACTTTAGCCGGGACGTTGACATTGCCCTCGGCAGCAGGAAATTATCCGGCCGTTATTTTAGTTTCTGGAAGTGGTCGCCAAAACAGAGAAGGAGAAACTTCAGGACACAAACCCTTCCTGGTCATTGCGGACTATTTAACAAAACACGGCATTGCTGTTTTAAGGCATGACGATAGGGGTGTTGGAAAATCGACGGGTAACTTCAACGCAGCAACGACGGCCGATTTTGCATCCGACGCTGCGAGTGCTGTTGAATATCTAAAAACAAGGAAAGAGATAAAAACAGATAAAATTGGTTTGATGGGACATAGTGAAGGAGGGATGATCGCTCCTATGGTGGCATGTGCGTCTAAAGATGTGAGTTTCCTTGTTCTGCTGGCTGGTCCTGGAATTAAATTAAAGGAGCTGCTTTTGATGCAGCAAGAATTGATTCCGAAAGCAGACGGTGTATCTGAATCTGACATAGAAAAATATATACTACCAGTACATATTGAGGCGTATCGAATGATAGCAGCATCAACTGACGCACGGATTTTGAAAGCCGACTTAGCCAAACTCATCGAAAAAGCCTATGAAGATTCTCCTGCCGACCTGATGCCATCAGATATGACTAAAGAAGAGGTTGTGTCCGCTCAGTCAGAAGAGTGGGCATCGGAATGGTTTAGAAATTTCTTGAATTACGACCCGGCGCCTACACTTGAAAAGGTTACCTGTCCGGTACTTGCCTTAAATGGAGAAAAGGATTTGCAAGTAACGCCCAAAGAGAATTTATCTGGAATCAGCGACGCATTCAAGAGAGGCGGCAATACAAAGGTGACCATAAAAGAGTTGCCGAACCTTAATCACCTTTTCCAGGACTGTGAAACAGGATCCCCTAATGAATATCATAGAATTGATCAGACATTTTCACCCATCGCACTAAAAGAGATTTCTGATTGGATCTTGGACCATGTAAGATGAATCAATATGTAGGGAATGAAAAACTACCCACAACAAGAGCTATAATTCATTTGCTTTAATGATTATTTTTATTCTGGTAAGCCAAACAGGTTAGCTGCAAAGCGGTTTGGACAAAGATGTAACAAAGAATATTTACACATTGTGATCATGAAAGAGAACGTGCTTGTCACCTCCTGCATGCCTGTGATTCCCAGTGCTGATCTTGAGAAAAGTTTGCGTTTTTGGGTTGATGGTCTCGGCCTCACGGTGGACCGTGAAATAAGACGTGAAGGCAAACTTATTGGTTGTATGGTTCACAATGAACATGTATTCTTCTGGCTTAATGAAAGAGATGGGACACGGATCAAACCAGAAGATTATGAAGGCATCCGGCTTTACTGGAGACCGACTGATATTCGTGAGACAAGAGAGCGTTTGAAGCAACTTGGATTTGAAGTGTCAGACATCGTTGACAGAGATTATGGGCAGACTGAGTTCTTCCTTACTGACGACGACGGTTACTCCCATTGTTTTGGCATCGCTACAATCGGATAGCAATTGCATTAAA
>DATHIE010000588.1:0-5736 GCA_035316905.1 Chryseolinea sp.
ACAAGGCGTTCGTAATCTTATTCTTCAGGTCCTGCACGGCTTTCTCTTTACTTGCTAGTACCTGCTCAAGCTCCTTCACCTTTTTCTCCCGGTCTGCAAGATTGATACTTAACGAGTCATTCATCCGTCTTGTTTTCTCGAGATTTTCCTGCATCGCAAGCAACTGCTGTTGCTGTTGTGAAAGATCTTTATTCAACTTACCGCTGCTTGAAACAAGATTTTTATAAAGTGTATTGAGCTGTTCATGTTCTTTTTCCAGTGACGCGAGCCGATCGCTGGTGCTGCGTTTGTCGATGCCAAGGTTTGTAGTGTCTTCCTTTAGCCTTGCGAGCTTCTCATTAAGGTCCTTCAACTCAGCAGTGGCCTGGTCCAGTTGTCCGGAACGTTCCGCAAGACTTGCCTCGGTCGCGATCTTCTGACCTACAAGATCATCGTATTTCTTTTTTGACACGCAGGATAAACAAAGACAAACAAGAAGGGAAAGTATAAGTATTCGCATTAGCACAAAAGTAGTTAAGTTATTCTCAGTGGTTCGGTTTCTACGAAATAAGCATAAATCAAACAAAAAATATTCTGAGTTGTTGTTTTTTTATTTCTCCCCGCCGACCTCTCCTTATACCTTATACCTTATACCCTGCCCTATACCTTTTACTTCATATCCATAACTCTATATAGGAAAACTGAAGTATATTTAGACAACAGACAATCAAACTAAACGCCTAACCATGCAAGGAATGCTCGCACCTGGAAGCCTTAAAGGCAAAACTATCATAATCACTGGCGGTGGCACTGGTCTTGGCCGTGCAATGGGAAAATATTTCCTGGAGTTGGGCGCAAACCTTGTGATAGCAAGCCGCAAGCTCGACGTGCTGGAAAAAACCGCTTCGGAACTAATCTCTGAAACAGGTGGAAAGGTTCTTGCCGTAGCATGCGACGTTCGTAAATATGAGGAAGTTGATAATGTTATCAAGACTACAGAAAAACAGTTTGGACAGATCGATGGCGTGTTGAATAACGCAGCTGGCAATTTTATTAGTCCTACGGAAAGACTCTCACACCGCGCATTTGATATCGTCGTCGATATTGTCCTGAAGGGCACCTATTACACGACACTTGCCGCAGGGAAAAATTGGATTGCAAAAAAACAGCCGGGGATATTTTTGAATATTGTCACGACTTATGCATGGACAGGTTCTGGGTACGTAGTTCCATCCGCTTGCGGCAAAGCAGGTGTACTTGCGTTGACTCGTTCACTCGCAGTCGAGTGGGCAAAGTACAAGATCCGAAGTAACGCAATAGCACCTGGCCCATTTCCAACAGAGGGCGCGTGGAGCAGATTGTTGCCGGGAGATCTTGTGAAAAAATTCGACCCGGCTGAACGTGTACCCTTAAAGAGAGTGGGCGAGCATCAGGAGCTTGCAAACCTTGCTGCATATCTGCTGTCTGATTATTCAGGTTACATCAATGGGGAAGTCATTACGATCGACGGTGGCGAGTGGTTGAGGAATGGAGGTGAATTCAGTCATCTTGAAGATATACCGCAGGAGTTGTGGGATATGATGGAAAAGAGCCGGGGAAAATGATCTGTATACCTCGCCTACACATTTTAGTTTAATTCAAAAAAATGCAAATCGCGAGGATGCCCGATCGTTTCTCATCGCCACATTGTTACCAAAACAAAGAGCTGGGAATGTTGCTGACATAGCGTACCAGGTTGGATTCAACAACCTTTCATATTTCTCAAAATGTTTCAAAGAAAAGTTCGGTGTAAGCGCCAGCGAACATATCTCACAAAAGACTGATCCCGTTTAATACTGTCTTTCATCCAAATATTTAAAATACGTCAGTAATTGAAGGATTACTGTTAGCCCATTTATTGCCATATCAGCTAGCTTTTGGAATAAAACCACGGCTATGAAAACTCTCATTTTATTTGGCCTGACGCTTCTACTGGCCAACACCGCTCAATGCCAGTATTTTCAACGTCATGTCGGCTCGCACTTTGAGATGAATTACCTTGTCACAACGACGCCACTTTCAAGTTTTAAAGGAGCGTTTCCGGTGTTCAAACAGGCGACCTTTGCACTTGCCCCTGATTCCGTAGACAATTCAAAAAAAGAAACCAGTCAACGGACTGCTTTCAAGAATCCATCGTTAGAAAAAGCAATTCAATATCGCCGCGAGTACGAGAAACGAAAAATAGATCTTAGTCCGGTGCTTCAAATTTTATACTCAATTTACGAGACTAACTATACCACCGGCCGCAAGCTATTTTAAGACAGACAAGTTTGAAGGATAGTGCAAGCACCAGTAACGGTCACTGTATTGGGATTGGTAAGGACGGACGCCATAGGAATTAATGAAAGTCCAATGATGGCCGGGACTCCTTTACGCCGCTGTTTTGTCCTTGCCCCTGACCCAGTTGGGCCGACCGACAATGTGTCGGATTTTATCTTTCAACGAAGGCGACTGTTTTACGTCCGACGCAAGTTTTTTCCACTCATGAGTTATCAACGACAATGGCGTAATATCGTTAATTGGTTTTGTAAGACCATATCTCACTTCTTCGGTTTCGGGCGTAAAGGTGCCGAATAACTTATCCCAAAAGATAAACACCATACCGAAATTACGGTCGAGGTACTGGAAATTCGAGGCGTGATGAACCCGATGGTGCGAAGGTGTTACCATTATCCATTCCAGGAATCCCAACTTCTTAACAAGCTGCGTGTGTATAAGGAGGCCGTACAACTGAGTAATTGAATAAATGAGGAAAATATCGAGCGCTCTGAATCCTAACAGCGCTAACGGAATGAAATATATAAAGCGGTAAAGGGGTTGAAATACTGATGAACGAAACCCAACTGTGAGGTTGAACTCCTCCGAGGAATGATGCGTAACATGAACTGCCCAGAACAGTCTGCAATAATGATCGATCCTGTGAAGCCAGTAGTAAATAAAGTCTTCGGCGAGTAATAAGACAAACCAATAAACCACGCCTTCCGTCCAATTAATCATGCGCCACTCGTAGACGGCACCCAGAGTCAGCAGCGCTGCACTGCGTATTAGAATATCCAGTCCCATGTTCATTAAAGCGAGATATATGTTTTCAATAACCCCCTTGAACGAATAAACTTTTTTCGCTCGAAGATTCGAGGCTATCAGCTCGATTAAAATTGCGACTGAATAAATAGGAGTCGCGATTAATATTAGCGAAGATTCCTTGAACATAACTGTACGCTATTTTGCTAAAACAGGATTAAAAAAACAATATTGATTATTTGACTTTTTTACCTACGAGAATCAGATACGCAATACCAGCTCGCCATAACCAAGCTGGAAGTGCAATTAGTCGAAAAAATGCCTGACGTTGGCCGTTCGCAGCGAGACCCAGAGCGGAATAACCAGCCGGCACCTGACCCGCGCGTGACACCAGCAACGCATCGTCAACACCGGATTTAGGGTCTGGCAATGACCGAAGATAGTTACAAAGCGAGTCATCACAAGGGCAACTGAAGTTTTCATAATCTATGCGATTAGATGGCACAAGATCATGTCAAGTCGGGTAAAGCTGTTAGCTTGGATCCTTCCTCGTTTGACATAAATCTGACCGCTGCACCGTTCAAGCCGCTTTGCAGGTATTTCTTGAATGAAATCTGTCATTAATTAGAGGATTTAGAACATTAAATCAGGAAGGAGATTTGGATATTGGATCACTATTCAACCCCTGTTATGATTGAAACCATCAATATGCTGCTCCTCAAAAAGTTTGAGGAATCATGCCTGACCGCCGACTATGACGAATATGTCAACCGGTGGCTATTGAATGATCAAAATTATCAGCGCTTTCAGCGCGAGTGCGACAAGATCTGGTCGCATCAATTTGAAGATGAGCGTTACGACATCGAACGTGCTTTTAAGGTGCTGGGGCAGCGGCTATTTGGAATCTGCAGACAGGAAAGCTACTAGTTCACGACTTCAGGACTTCGTATCGGAACGTCTACCGCCAGGGCGTTGTTCCTCTCGCCAAGCACTCCGTTAAGAAAACATCTCGTCGTGGAGCCCTATGTGGGATTTCTTGGTTCGGCGCATATGGCATTGGCCGGATATGAGGGCAACATGGGACTCGTTGGCGCGCTGAACCTTCAATACAAATTTTCACGGCGTCCTATTCCTTATACGCTACATAAATGCTTCATGCCTCAATTCGCCGATCGCCGTTGCTGGTAAAAGATCACCATGCTGAAAATCTGTTACTCTTTGGTTGATTACGATCATTGGTTTTGGCTGCGAAACTGCAAATTTGATCATCACCCACAAGCTAAGCTAAAGTTGTTTTAACCGACCCTTGCGGAATAGATATCCCTTAGCGATGTGGTGAAACATTAAACCAACTTCCCAGTATGGAATACCACTTAATCGACCTTCCGTACGCGAGCGGCTATGCATTGTTCTATACTTGAGGAGGTATGTTCTATGAAATCTTTAAGCCCATTTATGAACTATCAAATTCGAAAAATCCAGCCGTTCGACCTTCGGAACAGACGTCAACTGATGAGATCATGTCTTTGGATGCTTCTACTTATTTCATGCGAAATCGAGGACGACTTTGGGAAACCGGATGATTCAACATTTTTCGGGGAGGCGCTTTACTCTTCATCCCTGGGAATCGGCCCAATAATTTGGTCTGACGCCACAAATGAAATCGTTTCATTGAATACGAGTGGTGTCACCACGACCAACGTTAACACTAGGCACAACAGGCACCTATCCATCGACGCGTTTTCTCCGGATTGGGAATCGCTGCGATTAGCCGGTAACAAGATTTACTTCACTAATACAAGTTATGAACTCGCGTCTGTTAATTTGACGTCGATGGCATATACGCCATCCATTATAGATAGCGTCCATACAGGCTATTCGCTAACTTTTTTTGAAGACAAATATCTTGCCTTTGGAAGGTATAGACCTTCAGACCTAAGTGATCCGTCGTTATTTCTCTTCGATCTAGCAACGGGAAAGGAAACCTATATCACCTCAGGAACTCCCTATCTATTTTCCCCTGATGGAAGTCAACTTCTCTTCAACAAAGAATATGCTTACTATACCTACAACCTTCAAACAAAAGCCATTGTGGCCGTTGGAAACCCTTCTAGTCATGTTTTGAAGTGGACACCTGAGGGAATAATTTCTTATAGCCAGGTTAGTTCCAGTGTCCGGGTATTCAATGAGACAACAAAACAGATAGTCGGCACGTGGCCTTCCGTGGGTAACGTTTTGCGAGAAACGATTAGCCCGTCCGGAAATCGCGTCATTACAATGCAGGGTGAATGCGGCGTTCCAATCACTTTGCAGGGCTGCTCACACCCTAGCTACTATTATTCAGTTGTTGATGTAAACTCGAAGGAACAATTCGAAACGATTGACTCAAATTATGTAATTGATATGCGAGCGGCTTTTTCACCGGATGAAAAAAAATTCGCATATGTAAAAGACGGCACCACAATTTACTTGACTTCAGAGCCCTAACAAACTACAAATATGAAACCTTTCCTTGTAGACATTCCACACATAAACTATTATTCCCTGTTTTACCTAACAGCTTTTTTTATAGGCTTCATAATCCTCCTTTGGGAAGGCCGGATGCGCAAATTTCCCCTTCTACCCTGGCTCATCGTTATTGGTGCCGGATTCATTTTTTTTGTCTTTGGATGCCGAATATTTACCATCTCCGGTAAT
>DATHIE010000589.1:0-5899 GCA_035316905.1 Chryseolinea sp.
TTCAAAGGCATACAGAATGAACAGATAATTAGCTGTGCACTTAATCGCGACAGGATGCAACACGCAGATAATTTAAAGTACAGAATAACAAGAAAGCCTTGCAGTCTGGGCCTTATTTTTTGTGTATTCATTCTTTTTGCAGGCTGTCATGAAGACCCCAGGAGAAACTTCACTCCTCAGGAGATCGCTAACGCCTGGGCTGACATGTCTTTGTATATTACAAAGAATACACCCTCCAACTCACCGACGTTTGCTTCAAGGTGTTTTGGATACATAGGGGTCACTATGTATGAATCAATCGTCCATGGGTATACCGACCACGTTTCGCTAGCGGGCCAATTAAATGGTCTGGATAAGCTTCTGCTGCCTCAGCAAGGTGTCGACTACAACTGGATTGTTTCGCTGAATGCGGGACAGGCGGAAATCTTGAGAAGCATCTATATCCAAACCTCAGACGTAAATAAGCACAAGATAGATTCGCTTGAAACATTGTTTGTCGATCAGTTCAGGAACGATGAGGGTGATGCGCAGATCATCGATCGATCTATTCAATACGGCAAATCGGTAGCAGCTTCGATATTCGAGTGGTCGAAGACTGACGGAGGCCATCGTGGTTATCTCCAAAATTTTGATAAGTCATTAGTACCACCAACTGGACCTGGATCGTGGGAACCTCCGTTGTATGGGCAATCATTCAGCCATTTCCCATTGCATCCGCATTGGGGAAAGAACAGACCTTTCGTAAAACCCAATGCCGAACTGCCAGCACCGAAAATAATTTCATATGACAAGGGGCCCAGCTCCGACTATTACGGTCAATTCAAACGTGTTTATGAAAAGAGTCAATCGCTAACGCAGCAAGAAAAGGAAACTGCACTATGGTGGGGTGATGATCCGGGTGAAACATTTACGCCTCCTGGCCATTCGTATTATTTGGGAACTCTGGTGTTGCGAAAGACTAACCCGGATGTAATTATATGTGCAGAAACTTATGCGCGGATAGGCATTGCTGTAGCAGACGCTTTTATCAACTGCTGGAAGTGGAAATATCAATTTTTCTCAGAAAGACCGTCCAGTTATATCAGTAGAAATATCGATGAACGCTGGCAATCGTTTTGGCCCGATCCGCCGTTCCCTGCATTCCCATCTGGCCACGCAACTCAGGCAGCAGCGGTAGCAACAGTGATGATCGATTTGTTCGGACCAGGGATTACTATTGCAGATAGCGCACATTGGAAACGCAATCGCGACGAGTTACGTAACGTAGACTTTAAACCAAGGATATTTACATCATTCTGGCAGATTGCTGAAGAAACGGCGAACTCTAGATTTTATGGCGGGATACACTGTCCCATGGATAACGATATTGGATTAGCAGAGGGGAGCAAAATGGGTAAAAATGTCAATGGCTTGAGATGGAAGAAGGACGAAACTTATGCGTCAACAAAAAAATAAGATGAGGAACTGGTCGATTGCTTTCTCAATTCCATTGGTAATCATTACCACATTTTTAGAAGTTAACGGTCAGCAGGCTTTTAAAAATATAACCGTTGAATCAGGAATTAATCACCAGTTTGTCGTCTACGAAGGAATGTTCGGTGGCGGTGCCTGCGTATTCGACGTTAACAATGATGGATTCGAAGATGTTTACATCACAGGTGGAATGAACAATGATGCCCTCTATCTGAACAATGGCAATGGAACGTTCAAAAATACCTTTGAGAATTCGGGTCTGGACATAACTTCGTATTATGTTACCCAGGGCGTTGCCGGAGCCGATATTAACAAAGATGGTTGGGTTGACCTCTTTATTACAACGATCACGACAAAAGACAGCGTGAAAACTATTCCACGTGCAGAGAACCTGTTATTTCTGAATAACGGCAATGCGACGTTCAGAAATGTAACGGAGGAATTTGGATTGAAGGATCTTATTTCTTTTAGTATGGGAGTAAGCTTCGGGGATATCAATGGAGACGGATATCCTGATGCATACATTGGCAACTATTTCCAGGATTATGATGGCCAGCTAAGCGCCATAAACGACGCCACGATCGTAAATGCGAACGCGACTTCAAAGGGATACCTTCTTCGCAACGTGAACGGAAAGTATTTTTCAAACGTCTATTCCAATTACGGACTATCGCATAAAGGATTCGGGTTTGGCGGTACGTTCACAGATTTTGATAATGATTATGACCTGGATCTGCTCGTCAACCATGACTTCGGATACAAGGCGACTCCGAATTTTTTTCTTCAGAATGAGTATCCCGATAATGAGTACATAAACAAAGCGAAAGAGCTTGGCATGGATCTGAAGATCAACGCAATGGGTACAGCTATCGGTGACTACAATTTCGACGGTTTTTTGGATTATTACGTGACGAACATACGCTTTAACCGCTTTATGGTTAGTCAAGGCGCGGGTAAGCCATACGTTGATAAGTCAAAAGAACTTGGTATGGGATACGTTTCGATTAGCTGGGGTACAAACTTTGCCGATTTTGATCACGATACTGACCTCGATCTGTTCGTTGCTAATGGTGACCTGAATCCCAACGACGTACCGATGGCGGACTATTACTTCGAAAATAACAATGGAATGTTTACTGAAAAGGCACCGGCTGTCGGCTTAAATGATTACGGTCTGGGACGTGGTTCGGTTGTTTTTGATATGGATAATGATGGCGACCTCGACCTTCTCGTCGTTAACCAAAAACCGGTGCTTAATTATCCGGTTGCTTCGGAAACTCATCTATACCGTAATGATTCGACCAACGGAAACTGGCTGAAGGTCGCGTTAAAAGGTACTGATGCCGATACTCACGGAATTGGTTCACGCGTGGAAATTGTTGTAGGCAAAATCAAAATGATTCGCGAGATTGATGGTGGATCAAGCCATCTGTCACAGAACTCAACGATTGCACATTTTGGACTGGGACCAGCGACAGCGGTGGATTCCGTTATTGTAACATGGACCGGTGGAAAGAAGCAGATATTGACGAAGCAAGGGGTCAATAAAATGCTTACAATAATTGAGGTGCCCGGTGAGAAAGGAAATAAAAAGGCAATCGTAGGGGTGGTTCTCGGCACGATGCTGATAGCGATAGTGCTCGTAAGATATTTTGTAACCAGACGGAAAAGAAGTCAATGATCCCGATTTCTCCAACGTCTTTATAACGATAATAAAATTTACTATTACCATGAAAAATGAATCTGGAAGCCCTTCAAGAAGAAGCGCGTTAAAAAAGATCGCAGGGACAACAGCGGTGGCTGTTATTGGTTCCTCAATATCGAACAGACTTTCTGCTGCCGAATCCAACCTGGATAGTGACTTAAAAGGAAAGGTAAATCATTCCGTTTGCAGGTGGTGCTACAACAGCATTCCTCTTGAGGATCTGTGCAAAGCTGCAAAGGAAATTGGTTTAACTTCCGTTGAATTAACCGGACCAGACGAATGGCCTATTCTAAAGAAGTACGGCCTTACTTCGGCAATGCCCTGGGGTGCCGGTAAGGGTATCGTTGATGGCTTCAATAATCTTCAACTTCATGATGAGCTCGTGAAAAGTTATACTGAGGTGATCCCAAAAGCTGCTGCAGCCGGGTTGACGCAGATCATTTGCTTTTCCGGTAACCGTAACGGTCTTGATGATGAAAAAGGTATCGAGAACTGTGCGATAGGATTGAAAAAGTTAATGCCTGTAGCTGAGAAGTACAAAGTCACTATGGTGATGGAATTGTTAAACAGCAAAGTAAATCATAAGGACTATCAATGCGATCACACAGCATGGGGTGCTGCATTGTGCGACAAGGTTGGATCGGATAGGTTCAAGCTTCTTTATGATATCTATCATATGCAGATCATGGAGGGTGATGTGATTGCGACGATCAAACAATACCAGAAATACATTTCACATTATCATACCGGCGGAGTGCCGGGTAGAAATGAAATCGACGACACCCAGGAACTGAATTATCCCGCCATTATGAAAGCAATCCTGGAAACAGGTTACAAGGGATATGTAGCTCAGGAATTCATTCCTAAACGGGAGGACAAGATCGCCTCGCTGAAACAAGGTGTACATATTTGTGACGTAGCCTGAATAATCTTATTATTCATCATTTCATTCTAAACCCCTAATCCCCGAAGGGGACTACCACCCCCTCAAGGGGGTCGGGGGGTTGAGGCAGAAGAATTTTTGCTTTTTGTAAATAAATGTTTTTTTTACATTTATAAATCATCTTTTAAACCACAGCCCATGAAGTGCGCCAGAACAGTCCTAATTCTATTGCTCATGTTTGCCGGAAGTCTGTTTGCTCAATCGACAGAGAACCGAATCATTGCCAGTCCTGAGTTAAGCAAGGATATGATCAGCCGTCACATTTATGGTCATTTTTCCGAGCACCTTGGCAGATGTATATATGGGGGATTTTTCGTAGATGAAAATTCTTCGATCGCCAATACGCGAAGGATCCGGACCGATATTGTTGATGCACTGCGTAAGATCAAGATACCCAATCTACGCTGGCCGGGTGGTTGCTTCGCGGACGAGTATCACTGGAACGATGGGATAGGGGAACGGGCAGCCAGACCGAAGATGATAAATACGCATTGGGGTGGCGTTGTTGAAGACAATAGTTTTGGCACCCACGAATTCCTGGACCTTTGTGAACTGTTAGGTACTGAACCATATATATGTGGAAACCTCGGGAGCGGTACGCCGGAAGAAATGTCGAAGTGGGTGGAGTATCTCAATTTCGATGGAGTAAGTCCAATGGCAGACCTTCGCAAAAAGAATGGTCATGAAAAACCGTGGAAGGTAAAGTTCTGGGGTGTGGGAAATGAAAACTGGGGATGCGGTGGTAACATGACCGCCGATTTTTACGCCGATCAATACAAACGGTATGCAACCTATGCGAGAAGTTATGGTGATGCCAAACTGATGAAAATAGCTGGCGGCGCAAATTCATTCGACTATAACTGGACTGAAGTGCTGATGAAAAAAATACCTTTGCAAATGATGTGGGGTATTTCACTTCACTATTACACTATACCAAAGACGTGGGATAGCAAAGGTTCCGCGACAAAGTTTGAAGAGAGAGAATACTTTTCAGCCATGAAGAACTGTCTTAAGATGGAGGAATTGGTCACCAAACATTCTGTAATTATGGATCGATATGATCCAGAAAAGCGTGTAGCTCTTGCGGTAGATGAATGGGGTATATGGACCGACGTTGAGCCAGGCACGAATCCCGGATTTCTCTATCAGCAAAACAGCCTTCGCGACGCGCTTATAGCAGCGTCTACCTTGAATGTTTTTAATAATCACTGCGACCGTGTAAAAATGGCGAACCTCGCTCAAACGATCAACGTGCTGCAAGCCCTGATTCTCACAGATAAGGAAAAGATGCTCTTAACACCGACCTATCACGTGTATGACCTGTACCAGGTTCACCAGGATGCAATGCTGATCCCTCTTACGATCAAATCCAGAGACTATACATTGGGCAATGAGAAACTTGCTGCTATCAATGCCTCCGCGTCACAGGATAAAGCAGGCAACATCAATATCTCGATAGTTAATATTGATCCAGTAAATTCCATCGATCTTCAATTGGATATTCCCGGAACTACATCACATGCATTGTCTGCCCAGGTAATCACAGCTGAAAAATTTACGGACCACAACACGTTTGATAAGCCGGGTACAATAAAGCCTGCGCCTTTTAATGGTGCAAAGAAATCAAAAGAATCACTGAGCCTGAAGTTGCCCGCAAAGTCTATCGTCGTTGTAAAGCTCACGAAATAAGACTAACTACTAACTACTAACTACTAACTTCTTACTACTTACTACTTACTACTTACTACTTACTACTTACTACTTACTCCACCACGGTA
>DATHIE010000590.1:0-14486 GCA_035316905.1 Chryseolinea sp.
AACAACCCGGTAGATGAGCGCGACCGCTTTTACATGGCGATGCTCAAACCGTTGGGCATCGAGAAAGGCAAACCGTTCAAACCGGATGCTCGTCAACGTGCAATCCTGGAAGAAGCCACTCGTATTGGTGATGCGATGGGAAGGGTGATGCTCTTTGAGGGACATGAACGCATTGCTGATGCTGAAGCATTTCCGGATGCGAACTGGCACTGGGTCACACTGGTAGACCCCAAACAGGAAAGTGAGTATTACAGCCAGGTAGATGAACGGTTGCACTATACCTACGGAGCAATCTACACAACGCCTGGCATAGGCGTAAAGAAGGCCGGCCTGGGCTCAACATACATTCAGGCGTTCAAAGATAAAAATGGCAACCACTTTGACGGAGCTAAATCATACCACTTGTACCTTCCACCTAACGTTCCCGCAGCTGCCTTTTGGTCTATGACCTTGTATAGCACAGCAACCCGCTCCATGCTTCCGAACCCGACAAACGATGCGGCCCGCTCTTCCTACGACAAGTTGAAAATTAATTCAGACGGCTCCATTGATCTTTATTTCTCACCGAAGGCCCCAGCGGGTAAGGAGAGCAATTGGATAGAAACAGTTGCTGGTCAGGGCTACTACCCAATGTTCCGTTTCTATACTCCTAAGGAGGGACTGTTTGATGGAACATGGAAGATTCCTGATGTAGAATTACTGAAATAAGATAGCTAGCTGAATCTGTCTTTCAAATTTTCACCTAAATAATAAAAAGATGAAACCCTTTCATTTTACACTACTCCTGGCCCTCGCATTTGCAGTGGTCCTTATCATTACTAGCGCTAACGTACGGGCACCTAAAGGTTCTCCCGATTTTATCCCTGCATCCGCTTTGGTCTTGACCAAGGCAGAATCTACAATGGACACGACTGTAAAAATCCGCAAAGCTTCGTGTGCTTGTGGTCAACTCACCGTTACCACTAAAGGTCCTGATCCCGAGCGAAGATCCTTATGTACGTGCCATCTATGTCAGAAGCAAACGGGCAGCGTGTTCGGTGTACAAGCACGATTTCCTCGTGAGGAGGTTACGATAGCAGGAAAATCTAACGTGTGGAAGTATCCAGGCAAAGGCGGGCCGACGGTAACCGGCCGTACATGCGCTGATGGTGGCACAACGTTTCATTTCTGCCCTGTATGCGGTTCAACTGTTTATTATCTGGTTGATGCCGATCCAGATCGGATCGGTGTAAAAGTTGGTTCCTTCGCTGACGCTACATTTCCTCCGCCAATAATTGCTGGCTTTGAAGAATACAAGTTTCCCTGGTCGATGAACGTCTCGGCCCTTCCGATGCCGGGAGGCCATCATCAGTAGCAGGCCAACGGCACCGCGCTTCATCTAAGAATTAACACGAAAATTTATTTTAACTACTCGCAAATCAAATATCCTATGAAAAAGACCGGTACCCTACGTTGGTTGCAGCCAACACAGATTTTATTGGTGTCCTTGGCAGTAACAACGGCATCCCTATGCTATGGACAAGTCCCAGACGCAGAGCGCAAGGTATTCTCTACGCTTGATAAAGTCCAAACAACAAGGTTAGGCACGCTCAATTTTAAAGACGGTGTGCCCGATGCTGCAACAACACAAAAATTATATGACGAGCTGGATTACATACATGCGGTGAATGCCTTTATGGGGGGATACCCGTTGGTAAACCAACTGGCCCTCCGAAAAGGATTTATCAAGGCAGGTATTAACGATAATGATGTTATCGTGACTCCCAATTTGATGAGCTCAAAGTCGTTGTTTCTCACCGCCAATGCTGATACGTATTATTTTTGGTGTTACCTCGACCTTACCAAAGGACCCCTGGTGGTTGAAACGCCTCCGGGAGCACTGGGTATTTTCGATGACATGACCTGGAAATGGATTGGTGATTTTGGATTACCAGGACCTGACCGGGGAGAAGGTGGAAAATATATAATACTTCCACCCGCCTACGATGGTGCATTGCCCGAAGGAAGTTATTTCATATACCGTTCCAACACTTGGCAGGCCTCATTTTTAGGCCGCTGCTTTCTTCAAAACAATGATCCGAAACCTGTAGATGAATTGGTAAAAAAAACACTTAAGATATATCCTTATGTACCCGGAGGTCTTGGGTCGAGCATCGGCAATTATTTGACCGGGAAGGGAGCACTGGGACCGCTGAGCACAGCGGCAGCGCCCAAATTTGTAGATGGCACAGGAAAAGTAATGAGCACCATTCCTCCTGCCGACTATACTTATTTTGAAATGCTCGATGAAGTTATTCAGACGCAACCCGCAGGAGCCATTGATGCTGAGATAGCCGGACAGTGCGCGGCCATCGGTATTGTAAAAGGAAAGCCATTTGATCCCGATGCGAGAATGAAGAAAATCCTCACGGAAGCAGTTGCTGTTGCCAACGCCACCGCCAGGGCCATAACGTTTAATGCGCGCGATGCAGAAGGATTTAATTATTATGGCGGTAATTCCAACTGGGTGAACTCGCTCTTTACTGGTGGTTTTGAATTCATGACGCCGCCGCCTGAAGTTACCAGTGATGGCCTCAAGCATCGTCCGAGCGATGGGGCACGCAAGCTCAATGCACGCACCTGGTTTTTCTACCTGGCCACAGGCATAACGCCAGCGATGTGCATGTATCTCGAAAATGTAGGCTCACAATATCTTGCAGTCTATCTCGATAACAAAGACGTGCCCTTTGATGGAGGCAAGACCTATAAGGTAACACTGCCTCCCAACATTCCTGCTGCCAGGTTCTGGTCGTTTACCGTATACGACAATCAATCGCGCTCCATGCTGGAAACGCCTCAGCTCTATCCGCGTGCGGGCAGCCAAACTTATCCTTCGCCCGAAGCAAAAGCGAATCCCGATGGATCTACCACAGTATATTTTGGCCCCACTCAGCCAAGCGGGGTAGAACGTGGCAACTGGATTCAAACCATGCCAGGCAAAGGATGGTGTGCGTTATTGAGGTTGTACAGCCCGCTGAAGTCTTTCTTTGATAAAAGTTGGAAAGCGGGTGAGGTCGAACTGGTGAAATGATTTTTCATGAACTATTTAAGCAGCAGTCAGAAATGATTGCTGCTTTAGACCTGAACTTAAGCACATTCTCCTAAATCAAATCAGCTTTTTATGAGACGAATTTTTGATTCGGCGTTTACCGATAAAAGAAGATCATTCAAGTATTTTTTAATATCCTGTATACTGCCAATAGCCATTTCTCCCCTGATGCCAAATGTTGCAATGGCGCAGGAAGAAATTAATAACGAATATCGTGTCACCTTTGTACCGACTTATCCTGTCAGTAAAAAAATATTTCTCACCACGTATTTGGGATATGTAAACATTCCCAACCTCAAACAAGTAAACTATTATGTTGGAGCTCCTCTTTTAGTTACGTACAGGATCAACCCGATTGTGGAGGTGATGGCAGGTGCGTTTCTTGTAGTCAGCCGACCAAAAGAAGGCCTTGACAATACTGAAGTCCGACCACTTGCCGGTGTCAAAGTATATCTGCCCAATGATTACCACCTGAATATCTATAATTGGACACGTTACGAGTATCGCTCTTTTCATTATGCTGATGATGAAAGTTTAGACAACGTAAAGAACCGTCTCCGGAACAGGATAGGTATTGAGCTTCCGCTGAGCAAAAATGCATGGCAACCCAAAACACTTTATGCACTTACCGATTTTGAATTCTTCTACACGTTCGAAAAAGGATATTTTGACCGTTTCCGGGAGCGATTAGGATTAGGGTATATAATCGATCCGCATTGGAGAGTGGAACTGATCTATCACATTCAAATGAAAAGAGACAGCGAAGACCTGAACCCTGTATGGACCGATAATATTTGGAGACTGAACATAAAATGGACCATACCTCACGTAAAACATGGACCGATTTCACATCCGCCTGATGTAGAAGATTAACGCTTTGAATTTTGAAGCAGTGAATCACCAAGACAAATGGTAAACACGATTGACAAATAAACGTCATTGCTGATTTCATCCCGATCAACAATTTAGCGTATGAGAAAACTTTTTCTTTTGCTCCTCATTACTTCGGTCGCAGAATTTGTGACCGCTCAGCAAACAGAAAACAAAGAACATAAACCCAAAATCAGGGGCGCGATTATGATGGCTAATTCCCATGTACCGAATGCTACCGAGGGCGGGAAAAAAGTTGCCATCATTCCCACCTGGGGCTTTGATGTGGATTATTTCTTCCATCCACGATGGTCAGTTGCCTTGCAGGGTGATATTAAATTTCAGAGTTTCGAAGTGGAGGATAATGGTGTACTGTTAGAACGGACAAATCCAATCGCCGTTGCAGGGGTGCTCCACTATCACGCTTTACGTCATTGGTCATTTTATGCGGGACCGGGTTATGAATTCGAGCGACATGAAAATTTTTTCCTGATAAAGGTTGGCACCGAATATAGTTTTGAGATAACTGAAGATTTTGAGATCGCCCTTAACCTTATCTATGAAAACAAGGAAGAGGTATATGATGCCATTACTTTTGGCATTGCGTTTAATAAAAAACTCTGGGAGAAGAAGTAGGTTGAATCTTTTTTTTGATTTCTTAATTTATAGTAAAATAGACTCAGATTAATATGACACTCATTGAAGATTGTATAACGCTACCAACCAGAATAATTCAGGCAAGCGGGGATAATTTAAAGGTAAAATTTAGACTACGATCAACACCATTTGGTAGTTACATCTTGTTTCATCCATATTCGGTCTTTATCGATAGGCAATCAGGAAAGGAGAAAGTCTATGGTTTCATTGAAAGTCACTACTATACGGACACCATTAATAACGAACTATGCTGCATTTTCATCAGTAAGCTTGCAGAGCTGATTGTTACGAAGGATCTTTTCCATAGGCCACGTGAATGGGGGTCGCAAATTGACCTAAAAAGGTACCGTCCATCCCAATCAAAGTCATCAGTTTCCGGAACTTTGATTCTTCCTACAGCCTGATCGGAGTAATATAATTTCTTACCTGGAAATAACGGAGATTTTAAAATTGTACACTATAAATTACGCATAGAAGCGGACAATGGCGTCCTCCCAAAGATCAGAGTCATCGGTCTCCGGGACTCCGATCCTCCCTACAGAAATCTATACAACAAATGTCGTAACGTTCCTTTTCAGGTATATCCCAAGAGTTACACCATCATCTTGTCCATTTATCATTGATTATACCCCTGAATTCCAGGGTTAAATTTTACGTAATTATCAAGTTTTGCCACCGCAATAACACATAATCGCCTTATTTGATCTGGGTTTGATGAATATTGGTGGACGATAACGTTTAAAGATATTTAAAAAAGTCTACCTTTATTTAAACAACCCTCTCAATGAGCAAGGCAAAACACGCCTCGGTATGGACCGAGCAAGGCTATTCTCTTTTTGCAGAAGAAGGACTTGATGGTATTCAAATCGAACGACTCTCGCGAATGCTTCAGCTTAATAAGTCCAGCTTCTATCATTACTTCGGTGATATGGAGGTATACTGCGCAGAACTTCTTCGACTGCATGAACGAAAATGCGATATGTTCTATGACGAAATCAAACATATCAAGACAATCGATCCCGAGTATTTTCAAAAGGTCGTGGAGCATAAAGTGACGATGATCTTTCAAGTGCAGCTTTATCATACAAAGAGCAAGCCGGCGTACTACAACCTGGCGGAAATGATTGATGAAAAGGAAGGGCCGATACTACGGGATTTGTGGAACGATTACTTGGGATTTAACGACAATGCTGACCTTGCCATTCGCTATTTCATCATTGTGCGCGATATGGTGTATCGGCGCATAAGCCTGCAGAACCTCACATACGAGTTTCTCCGTAAGATATTTACTGAAGCAAAGGTAGTCTTAAGCCAAACTGTAGAAAGGAACCAGCTCGCCGGGGACTAGTGAGCCCTGTTAGCCTAACTCAGATCATAATTCCCTCACGGATTCGGTTAGACCTCATAATCTTTCTAAAGAAGTTCGTCTATCAACACAAGGCAGGCAAATTCTTACTTCACTTTTTCTACATCACTTAACTTCCATGTTTTGGTGTAGAAAGTTTTTTCAGGACCATAAAAACGAGCCATCAGTTCAAATGTACCATCTGGATTGGTGGGGACCCAATTAGCTTCTTTACCTTCCGGTGCTTTGGGCCCGAAATAAATATCAACTGAACCATCAGCATTTTTTTTGAATACCTGGACTTTGAGAAGAGCGGTTAAAACGATCGAAGTTACGTATGAAAGCGTGGGTTGCAGCATCATAAACTGTTATTGACCAATATTGACGGACAGGAACATTAGCAGGAATATTCAAACGGTAAGTCTCACTTCCTTTAAAAGTCTGTCTGTCTTTATCCACAATGTTCATGAGGTAAAATTGTCCTTCACCCACATGCTTTGCGCTGAAAAATATATAGGTATAGAGTAGCCCACGCATATCAATGGGATAACTGTTCGGATTAGCAAAATTTGATTTTACTCCTTCGCCAAATTCTTCTGTAACAGGAAAAGTCTAACTCGTTCCTTCATAAAAAGGTTTCCTGAACATGTCTTCGAAACGACTCTTAAACCACACTTTCGCATCACCGATTGCGTATGTGAGAATTTCCTTGGTCCGTGCATCTGGATTAAACGGTTTACCCTTTTCAATCCCGATATATTTTAATGGATCTATCATTGCCTGATCTTTTGTCAGCCAAATATCATCTTGTATAACCCGGTTGAGTGATTCATAGAAATTAAAATCGTATGGGATCAGTGAGTTGTATTCTTTAACTGATGCATCCACCCAGATCGTTTTTGGCGATTTACCAGCTTGAGAAAGAGGGTAAAGTTGTATGCGCTTACCATAGGCAACAGCATCAGCAACACCTTTTTCATCAGCGCTTTTCAACACTATTCTAAGCAATGAATAACCCAAATAAGTCCCCGACTGCATGGGGAGGTAGCCCGCAGGTATTTTTTCCTTATAACCAGGGGGTAAGATGAGGTATTTTCCGCCTTTGCCCTTATCCAATCCGGCAGGGCCAACATCATCAATAGCCATTTGCCAGCGGTCCATACACTTCCCACAACAGTACCGTTATCAGCTGGCGGTATTTCCAATACCATTGGGCCAACGTCTGTCGTATTTACAAAAGGCATTAAATAAATCACATCAGGATTGGGTGTGATGGTTTGATTTTTCCAGTCTAGCAATCCAGGCCAAATGGTAATTTGGTTGTAGTCGCCTCCAATTTTCTTAGTTGCCTGAACCATCAGGTCGAAATTTACAGCCGACATACCCCAGTTGGCGGCTTCCATGGCTCGCTGGTAAATCATTTGTTCTTTGATGTTGGCAGGTCGGAATACCGGTGATTTGACAGTATCTGTACTGCCGGTTGTTGTGTTGTTTGGTGGGGTTTGATTGCAGGCTGCGGCCAGTAGTGCCAGAGTAATTAATATAGAGAGTTTTTTTGCCATAATTTATTGTTTAGAACTGTGTATTAGTGCTTATGAATATTTAAGGCGTTGCTGACCAACATAGGCTAGCACCAGCACCATGAATTGGTTCGGCAATGTCAGAGACAATGTTTCGCTCTTGACTACTTAGCCCTGCAAGCAAACAAATATAAAGGGCCACACCTGTTACGGTGTGGCTTTTGTTTGGGTTAAGAACTGAAGCAAGACCGGACTACTCGTCCCGAATTAGCACAACTTTCTTTTCGGTCTTGAGCGTTGGATTAGACCGAACAAAAAGCGGAGCGAAGGCCGTTGTATTGTTGGCTTGACAACTCCCCCATTAAGGGATCACATGTTGTAATCCCTCCTCCATTGCCAAGTATGCGGTTGCGGAATATTACGGGTGGAGTTAATTGGATCGTTTGTCACCACATCCTACACCATGCCGAAATCGGTTGAAAATATATAACTTACAGGTTACCAGATCAACTATTCCCCCATAAATCCGTTGTTCGTCCCCTTACGCTAAATTAAACCGTTAACTATCATGAGACCTCGCCTCATCGCCACAGTACTGTTTCTGACTGTCATCTCACAAAGTCGCGCACAGAAGATCGCCACTGGATACAATCCAATCCTTAAGGAAACGCCATATACTTTGAAGATCGCCCAGCATACCGATGACAACTATCTTGTATTTGGCGACATTAACTACTATGCAAATGAGCTATGCGGTTCGCTCATTAAAGTTGATGCTATGGGCAAGCGCCTGTCACAGTTTACAAAAGTGTCAACTGATCGGCTGATAGAAAAGATCATTGTTTTACCCGATGGAAAAATTGTTATCCAAGGTTCATTTGAATATCTCAATGGCAAGCGAACAAGTCCGATAGCTCGATTGAATGCTGATGGAACGGTCGATGAAACCTTTCAAGCAAAAGTTCAGGGAAAGATATATGACATAGCTATTCAATCAACCGGCCACGTAATCGTGCTTACCAATATTGATGGATTCAATCAGCAATTGCGTCGTTTGAACGAGGATGGTTCAAACGATAATTCATTTTCAGATGTGTATGTTGGCCCACAGCATCATGTAATAGTAGGTGCCGGAGATAAAATTTATGTTGGAGACAATATCTCAATCCGCCGGCTGATGCCCAATGGCGCAGCGGATAATACTTACAACTTTGCTGTCGATGCGTCCAAGACCATTAGCAGTTTCACAAAGGAAGGTGACGATAAAGTGATTGCTGTTATGAATACGACCGTGTTCAGCCCGGTCTTTTCAGTAACAGGAACTTTACAGCGCTATAATACCAATGGTACGCTTGACAATACATTTACGGCAGGCAATACTGGCAACGGTGGAATTCTAAGCGTGATCGTTCGAAGTAATGGTAAGATTGCATTAGCCGGTGACTTCACTATATTCGATTCACAACAAGGATGTGCTGTTGAATTGAATAGCAACGGGACTTTTAGCCGATCACTTCTAATACCCGATTACAATGGGGTTTACGCAATCGCCGAAGATAGAAGTCAGAATATTTTCGTCACCGGTGGCTTTCGAAATGCCAATAACATCAATTACGTCAAGCTTATCGCAAAGGTAAAGGCCGACTACAGCTTGGATCGGTCGTTTAGAGTGCCGGTGTCAAGAACTGGTGTCAATTCGTTTGTTCCCCTGGTATCGCAATCAAACCGAAAGCTTATTGTCGGTGGTGCTTTTTCGTTTCTAGGCGCAGCGAATGATAGTTCAAAGTTGATACGTCTGTCACATGATGGCACAGTTGATAACTCCTTTAAACCACAGCTAAGCGAAACGAGTTTGAAGCAGAATAGAGCATATGTCTTTGCACTAGCGGTACAGTCTGACGATAAGATTCTGGTCGGCGGACAGGAGCTCTTCGCGAATTTATCGCCTTCGTTTGGTCGCCTTCTTCCGGATGGCCAAATTGATAACACTTTTCAGGTAGGAACTGGTCTCGGCTATTCGACCTACCAAGGAGCTGCAACAAGAATATTGATCAAGGATTCAAAAATATACGTACTCGGCACATTCGATAAGTACAACGGAACCCCGTGCCAATCGCTGGTCATTCTCGATGAGTCGGGTAAGATGATCGGCCCACAGCAACATGCAATCCCCCCCAATTCATTCGTAGGGGACATCGCACTACAATCAGACGGTAAGATCATTATTTCGGGTGATTTTAACGTCGGGCCTTCAGATCATCGGAGATTTTTGCGCTTGAATACAGATGGTTCTATTGATAACACTTTTACCTTAAAGAACGTCGACGGCAACGTCATCGATTTTGAAGTTGACGGCAATGATAACATTTTGTTCGTTGGTAATTTCCTTGACTTTAATATTCAGAGAATTATCAAGAGATATAAACCCAATGGAGACATTGATACATCGTTTGATCTCACTGGAAGTTTTATAAGCGGTGACCTTCTAACCGGGTATTTTGTCAAGGCGCTCAAGAACGATCTGCTGGCAATAGGTGGATTCTTCTGCAGCTATAAAGGCGCAAAATCTTCTGCAGTTGTAATTGTTGATAAGGATGGCGCTGTTGTGCCAATGGAAACTCCGTACGATTCGCTTTCATATGCCATCGGAGCTACTTACAGTAATAACATTTTGCATATGGTCGGACGATTTTCGAATTATGGGGAACAATACATGGGCGCAGCAAAAGTCATTTTTCCTGTAGAGCACATCGCAACTGACTACGATGGTAAGGTATTATCCGATTCTTCGATCGCAGTGTCGTGGGAAGGCGAGTTTGAAGGGGCCGACCGTATTGTGGTAGAGTCGTCGACACCAGACGCTTCAAACTTTTCCGTGATAGCGATGGTTCCTCCAAATGTTCATAGTTATGAACTCAAGGGTCTGAGTGAGGTCACACCGTATCATGTGCGAATCAAAGGCGCGAACGATTCATATTCATCGCCATACCTGACAACGCTAGACACTACTGACATTATTCCACAAAACGCTCTTCCTCCCACAAACGTCACGGCAAGTTCATTTGTAGCGAATTGGACAAATGTTCCTGGGACCGATTCATGCATTGTTCAGCTTTCAGATGACAACTTTGCAACTTTCATTGCCGGATATGAAAGCGTTGTTGTTAATGGATCATCGTTATCTGTCAATGGTCTTGAAGAAGGTCTGGCGTATCAGTATCGCGTGAAGCGATTCAAGAATAAAAAGTCATCTGCTTTCTCAAACGCGATAACGGTTAATGTTATCACTGGCATCGAGGAACCCGGCTCTTTGTCTGTTAACCTTTATCCGAATCCCGTATCAGATCAGATCGTTGTCGAAGTTCCAGAGATCACCAACGCTACCGTTGTGATTTACTCGTTGAGTGGAAGTGTCGTTGGACAATATCATGTGACGGGTGGCAGTGCTGAAAGAATTGACACGCGGAGCTTATCCGAGGGAATGTATGTTGTGGTTGTCTCGTCTCAAGGAAAAAGTAAGAAATTCAAGTTGCTCAGGACCAATCGAAGAGATTAAGCTAACAGGGACTTAGGGGCTTTACAATCGTATAAAACACCCTCCTCCTCTGCAAAAAAACATAAAGGGCCACCCGTTACGGTGTGTTTTTTTTGTGTTAAGATCGTGTGACAAAAATTTTCGTTTAGATATTATTTTAACAAGCAGACCGAATCAATCAAAAAAGAAGGACGCTCGACAGATTTCAGTTTACTGGCAGTTACTGGTTGTATCTGATCAGTGATGGTGCAGTTGCGAATATGCCGGTGTTTTTTACCCTTAGATTTTGTTTGAAGCCGAAGACAAATTTGCTTTCGCCATATTCATCTTTGGGAATATAAGTGGCTTTCAACTCGATGGTTCCGAAGATGAGGTTTTCATTTCGTGTTCTTAACCCCGCACTTAGGCCCCAATATGTATTTTGTTGGTAGTCGCACTCATCACATTTTATTGAAACCATGTCGATCTGAGCAAAAGGAGCCATGCGAAATCCTAAAATTGCCCGAGGTGTGTAGAGAACGGTTTGAAGGGTAAATAGCAGGCGGCTGTCTGCCTGCACACTGTCCGCACTGAAACCGGGAATGTATTTGTTACTCATTTTAAGCCAGTTGCCAACGGTTCGGTTTATGATTTGCGTGTATTCCGCCGAAAGGAATCCTCTGAACTTAGAACGACTAACATTCAATGCCCGGGTGTAGTGTGCTGCGCCTCCCTGTATGATGAAATCTTCGAACCTATTATGACGGAGATAACCTCCGGATTGAAGCAAAAAACGATGGAAACTGCCTCGTTTGTTAGCAACCATGTATCGTAATTTGAGAGCCCCATAAGGTCTTTCAATCTGGACTTCCCGGACATAACCGCCGGTTACTCCAAACGAGATTCCATAAGGAATGTCTTCGGTACGACCGAAGCCATACACATAACGGGTCTTGTAATAATTTTGGCGGTAAAAACTAAACTCTGAAAGATATCCATAAGCGCTGTTGTACCGTGGCTCTTCCTGGTCTTCTTCCAATTGCGGAGCATCAACATAGTAACCGTCAAAATAACGGAACGCAAGAAATTGACGGCCACGAGCTGAGGCGGCTTTTTTTATGCCGATGTTATAACCGAGCCAGCTGTTAAAGATCTTATACTTATAATCAAGAAAAATGCTATCCGGCTCATTGTACACATTGTCAGACCAGTTGCGACTGACCTCCAGCCCACCGGCAAGCCGGAGGTAAGGTGATACCAATGGGCGATATATCCGAGCCAAATAAGCGAATTCGGGTTCGTCACCAACACTTAGCCCCGTGTTGATTTGTGTATATTCTAAATCTAGGTTTATCAGACTTCCGAAAAGACTGCTTTTACGGTATAATATTGAATATCCAAATTTTGGTGACCGGTCCTGGTCTATCAGCGCGGTAAACTGAAGCCGCTGTGCCTTTCCCATAATGTTCGCGTCAAACAAACCAATTTTAGGAGCGCTCGGAAGGCTGCCACCAATCGTTGCTCCCAAGCTAAAGACATCTCGTGTGATCACAGTTATATCCACAGAGTCTGTGCCCTCAATTGGTGTGGCAACTATGCGACAATCCAGAATAAAATCTTTGTCGCGGATAAATCTTTCATTGTCGGCGAGTTCGTAAGGATTTAGCTGTTGATATCTTTTAAAGAGAATATGCTGACGGATAGTTCTTTCACGCGTGTTGACATGTAGTGCGTTTGCCACTTTCGAAATTGTAGTAGAAACTTTCTTTGCGCTATCGTAAATAGATTTCTCAAATCCAATGCGCTCAACATATATGTTTCGTATTGTCTTTCCTGCAAACGGAGTAAAGTTGTCAATACTTTCTACGTTAACAATGGTATCAGTAGGATTTGTAGAGACCAACTTCAATCCTGCAAGCCAAGCCTTTTTCGTGACGGAAGTTTTAGTAGAATCTATTTTCTCTTGTGCTACAACTTCGTTGAGAATGAAGGCCACGATGAATAAGAAGATAATAAGCGAACGCACACGGGTATTTGATTGATTCGTCAGAGGTGGAGTTTTATTTTTCCTGGTGATCCGTTTTTTGATCTACGTAACTAAACTAGACGCTGCCGCTAGAAAAACCAAGACGTTGGGCGTTGAAATTTGTGAGGGTCTCTTTTACGCGGATAATTAAAATAATAACCTCGAATTTGGCAATGCTTCAATTCGATAAGCGACTATCAAACGTGCGGTAAGGATTGATTGCCAATCCAGGGCGTTGTTGGCAAGCCTTAAATGATAGCAGATACCTAACAAGTCTGAAGACTTGCAGTAATAGCATTGCGGATCTTAAGGTCCAAGTCTCTCCGCGCGCAGGTCGACGTGCAAGACATGAACCAGCTCATCTCCTCCTTCCGAAATGATAGCCAATGTGAAGTTGATAGCGGTATCCGAACGACCATGTATCCAGTTTTCCTTTATCGGAAGCTTCGCCGTCTGAAATAGCTTCGTCTAGCATGGGAAAGCGATCGATGAGGTCTAAGATAATTTCATTCGTGATGTCTTCTTTGTCAAATGTATAGTTGCCTCCCAGGGCTAGCGTGTATTTGTAATGGGAGATGGATGGGCCAACGAAGACCAGGTCGATGACGAAACGGTTCTTAATTACAAACTGATAACCCAATTGAAAGCCTACATTTAATATGCCCAACTTTGTATCGAGCGTCGCCTGTTCAAGCGTACCGTTATTGTCCACCTCGATGATTCGTTCATTGTTGAATCCATTAAAGGCAAAATACGGCCCGAGATATACTCCTCTTGGAGCGGCAAATTTATTTTCCTTCTTCAGATAGAAACGATACTCCCCTCCATATTTGTAACCATTCCTGGTTGCTTCCGACTTAACCCCCACGTTCGTTCCCAGGCTAGTCGCCTTGGGAAACTCCTGGTATCCCACGGTGACAACAAAAGACTGGTTTGGCAGTGTTACTCTTTCGTAGGATATATTGAGTGCATTCCTATACATGTAATGAGAGGTAATGTCAAGCTTGATGGTATTTCTTCGTTGGGTCCCCTGGGTTGAATTCTGTGCTAAAGCCAGATGACTTCCGGCGACAACGCATAGTATCACAATGACCTGCTTCATAATTTTAATGGCGTTAAAGTTCAAATTAAAGATTTCGAAAGAGAAGTACGAAAATGGACATCAAGCTCCGAAATCATTTTTTCAGGCTCTAATTTAAAGCAATTATAATGTAGGGTAAATAAAGTTTAAATTCTCAATTTTTCAAGAAATCTCATTCCACCCCTTCCTTCTTCATCGAACTCGATTGCGCGCTCCGGGCCATCATAAATATAGGTCGGAAGTGTCATAAATTTCTAGCCGGGGTCGTCCATGAAATCAAGAGCGTATTGCGTTACTTTAATAGTGTAGCTTAAGTGCTTTGGGATCCTGAGGTAACGGTTAAAACGGAGTGCCTGCGTTCGGCGATCATCCCGGGTTGGGCCGG
>DATHIE010000591.1:0-2294 GCA_035316905.1 Chryseolinea sp.
AGCCGTCTTTTTTGGCGACAAAGCATTAGAACTGGCGCGCGAACTTAATTTTAAAAAAGGAATGCTTGACGGTTTGCACCGATCCGGGGATGCAAGGAGACCGTTGGGGCGTTACGCTGAGGCAATAAGAATGCATCAGGAGCTACTTCAATTGAGTGAGGAATTAAACGATCAGTACCATCAGGCAATGGCGATCGGATTTATTGGAATAAGCTATAACGAGTTGCATGAATACGATCGTGCCATTAAGTTCTTAAGACGGGCGCTGGATATGCTGGCGAGCCAACGTCCCCAGTTTAATGAGGCGTTCTTCTCCATACATCTTGGTGATACGTACGTCAATAAAAAGATTCCTGACTCGGCTTTCTATTTCTTAAGGACCTCTGAGCGAAGGTTTCGCCTGCGAGGAATCCCATCGAGGGTATCAAAGTTGATGCGTCTTGGCAATGCATTTGCCAGTATCAAGATCTATGACTCGGCGATCTATTACTACCGGAAAGCTTTACGCATTGCATCTCAAAGACCAGAGGAAGTCCCGAACGGGTTTAGTGGCATCACTAAAGGACTTTCAGATGTGTTCGCCTTACAAAACCAACTTGATTCTGCATTTTATTTTGGCAGGCTCTCGTTCAAAACAGCGGAAAAGGCAAACGTAACAGGACGCACATATGAGTCAAGTTTGCTAATGTCAAAGCTGCACCGTCAAATAGGAAATCGCGACAGTACGTTGTATTATCAGGATATCGCCATCGCCAGGAAGGACAGCATTTTTGGCGAGAAGAGCAACAGGGAATTTCAGTTGCTTTTGCTTGAAGAGCAACGTCGAGCCCTCGAAGCTCAACGCGTGGAAGAACGGTTTCAAAACAATATCCTGATCATTGGATTGGTAACTATAACCACTATCATTTTAGCTGCAAGTATTCTGCTTTTCAGGAGTAATAGAATAAAACAAAAGACGAATCTCGTTCTGCAACAGACATTGAACGAACTCAAAGCAACACAATCGCAGCTGATCCAATCGGAAAAAATGGCTTCGCTGGGCGAACTAACTGCCGGGATCGCACATGAAATTCAAAACCCTCTCAACTTCGTCAACAATTTCGCTGAAGTAAATAAAGAGTTGATCGCCGATATGGAAGCAGCCATTCAAAAAGGAAACGTCGAAGAAGCAAAAGACCTTGCAAGGAACATTGCCGATAACCAGGAAAAAATAAATAGCCACGGCAAACGTGCGGATGCAATCGTCAAGAGTATGCTGCAACACAGTCGAACGAGCTCCGGTCAAAAGGAAATGACAGACCTCAATGAGCTGTGCGATGAGTATTTGAGGCTCACCTATCATGGATATCGCGCGAAAGACAAATCCTTTAACGCAAAGCTTAATACTCAATTCGATCCGTCGCTTCCGAAAGTAAACGTCGTTCGTCAGGACATTGGTCGAGTGCTCTTGAACCTGATTAACAATGCATTCTATGCCATTAATGAGAAATCCGCTGCCGCCCCGACGCACATCAAGGCTATGGCGGATGAAAGATACGAACCGATCGTAACAGTCAGCACAAAAGTAGCGAATGGTAAAATTGAAATTTGTGTACGAGACAACGGCAGAGGTATTCCTGAATCGCTGAAAGAAAAAATATTTCAACCTTTCTTCACCACGAAACCAACTGGCCAGGGAACGGGATTGGGGTTAAGTTTGAGCTACGACATTGTGAAGGCGCATGGAGGCGAACTTATAGTCCGAACGAATGAAGGTAGTGGGTCGGAATTTATTATTCGACTTTAAAACCCGGTATATGAAAAAGTTTGTTTTGGGATTTATTTTTTTCTCCTCTATTCAACTCTGCTTCAGCCAGCATACGAAAGTTGAGAATGAAATGAATAAATACCTGCTCGATACGGCTGAAATTGCCCGATTACAGGCGAAGCTGCAAAATTCACAAGAGGATTCGTCAAGAGCCCTCGTTATGCAAGAGCTGATTATGCAGTACTCGAACAACCTTGATTCAGGAGTCCACTATTGTTTTAAGTTTCTTAATCTGTCACGAAAGATCAATTTTCACAAAGGGGAGCTGGCCGCATTAGCTCTGTTACATGATGCGTTAAAGCAACATGGTGTGCTTCTGAAGGCCTTTAATATTTCCCACAAGGGGCTTCAGGTATCCCAACGGTATCGCGATAAACATTACGAGGCAACATTCCTTGGCGAGTTAGGTATTCTATACGGGCAATCCGGAGAATTCCCGGCGGCTATGGTGTATTTAGAAAGAAGTAAGAACCTATATGATTCAATC
>DATHIE010000592.1:0-11179 GCA_035316905.1 Chryseolinea sp.
GCAGGACCCGAGGTATGAACATCATTTGCTCGAGGCGTTATGGGTAACCTGGGGCCTTAATAAGGCAGACCAGGCGTTGCTTCGTGATCTGTTGAAAGCGAAAGACTATCATGTAAGGGCTGCTGCAGTTCGTGTGCTCCGTTATAACGGTCACCAGATTGCCAATCAGACAGAGTTGCTTGTGCATTCCGCAGGAGATGAGAATGGGCGAGTAAGACTAGAGGCTATCGTTGCTGCGTCATGGTTGAGTAGGGATGCAGGCCTTTTGGTCCTGGCTGAAGCAAACAAAAAACCGCTGGACCTATGGATGGTCCACGCCTACGAAACAGCGGATGCCCACCTGAACGATAAATCAGTCCGCGAGAAGAATGAGGAGGAAATAAAGACACACCTTACTGGTGCCGACCGTGATCTTTTTATCCGGGGTAAGGAAATCTATGCTCGCGATGGGTACTGTGCCACGTGCCATCAGCCCGGTGGCGAGGGGCTTTCTGCCTCGGGTTTCCCACCGCTTTCGAATACCAGCTGGGTTACCGGCAACGAGGAGCGTTTGATTAAAATCGCGCTCAAAGGACTACTTGGGCCCATTGAAGTTTCGGACAGAAAATACGGTGGACAGGTACCTATGACACCCTTCGAAGGTTTACTTAAGGACGATGAATTGGCGGCCGTGTTGACTTATGTTCGAAATTCTTTTGGCAACAAAGCGTCAGTGATTACTCCCGAAAAAGTAAAAGCAGTACGGGAGGCGACTAAGAGCAAGACCGGATTTTATTCTCCGGATGAATTGCTAAAAGATCATCCGTTAGAGAAATAAAATGATTTGCAAAAATTAATTTCTGGTCCCTTAAATTGTAAGGCATTGTATGAAAGCAAATAAAATGAAAACAGTGTATTTCGTATTTATTATTGTTCTGTGCAGTATGGTGTCACACGGGCAGACTGACAAAAACGACCAGGCAAAAAAGCCGTTAGTGGTATTTGTCACCGGCGATCATGAATACAGTAGTGAGGCAACAATGCCACTTATTGCCGCCGAGTTGGAGAAGAATTATGGAATGCGCGTCGTCGTCCTCAAATCTTCGCCAGACCAGAACGCGGAGGAAAATATTCCGGGACTGGAAATTTTACAAGAGGCTGACTTGGCCGTATTCTTTTTGCGCTGGAGAAGATTACCGGCCGATCAGATTAAGTTCATCGATGACTACTTGAATTCAGGAAAGCCGAGGATGGGATTCCGGACAACCACGCACTCATTTAATTATCCGAAAGGTCACGAGTTGGAGAAATGGAATGCCTTTGGAGAACGAGCATTTGGCGCGCCCCCGGGATGGGGTGGACCGGCAGCTCACACCCACTATGGACATGAAAGCACCACCGACGTCTCCGTGATCGCCGAAGCCGCGAAACATCAGGTACTCACGGGAGTGGAAAAAACGTTTCATGTGAACTCCTGGCTGTACAAAGTCTTGCCTGATTTTCCAGTTAAAGGAACGACGTGGCTTCTGATGGGAAAATCGGTCAATCCAAATGCATCCGCTATCGAGAATCCGGTAGCCTGGACGTGGCAAACTGAAACAGCTCAACGGGTTTTCTTTACAACCATGGGCCATCCCGAAGATTTTCAACAGGAGGCAGTGCAAAGGCTAACTATAAACGCGATACATTGGACATTGGGATTACCCGTTCCAAGAAAGTGGGCAGGGAAAATTGACATTAAAATTCCCTACCGGGGAATGTGACGCAAATGATGCGACACATAGCCGTCTTATAAAAAATGAATTATGAATAAGATTGGATTCAACTTGTTGGTTTGGTCCGGAGGATTGCCGGATAGTTTTCTACCAATAACTGAAAGGTTAAAAAAGATCGGATACGATGGTATTGAAGTCTTCATGGCTGAACAAGAACAGAATGCATACAGTCGGCTGGGAAATCATCTTAAGTCAATCGGCCTGGACGCTACCTGCGTATTGGGAGTTGGCCCGGATGAAAATCCTGTCAGCGATTCGAAATTGGTAAGAGGAAAAGCAGTTGATCGCCTTAAGCACGCTATTGATTGCGCACAAGCAATAGGTTCGAAAATTATCTGCGGACCTTTTCATTCCGCGTTTGCTGATTTTACTAACCGACATCCACCAGAAGATAAGGAGTACGGCTGGAGCGCTGAAGTATTGCATGCAGCAGGAGAATACAGCGCAAAAGCTAACATCGTTCTAACAATAGAAGCGTTGAACCGTTTCGAATGTTATTTGTGCAATACCATGGACCAGTTGACAGGATTGATAAAACGTGTGGATCATCCAAATGTCAGAGCGATGTTTGACACGCATCACGCGAATATAGAAGAAAAGAAAATTGAGACTGCTCTGAGGAAAGTTGCTCCAGTCCTGGCCCATGTTCATATCAGCGAGAACGACAGGGGTACTCCTGGCGATGGTCACATCCCCTGGGATGAAACATTTGCGACATTATCGTCCATTAAGTATAAAGGATGGCTAACAATTGAGGCGTTCACAAGGAATGACCCCGATTTTGCCAATGCAATCAACGTCTGGCGTGAATATTCCGAGCCCTGGGACATGGCCGAAGGTGGACTAAAGTTCATCCACGCTATGTGCAGAAAGCACGGACTATAACACCGCAACTTCAGCGATATTTATGTTTTGCCCATTTGCCGCCTGCCAACCGAGACAACCGCTTAACAGACTCGAAATCACTGATGCAGGACGGGACAGGATGGGCATAAATATTTTTGACCACACATTCCCTTTTGTTAAGGATCTATCGCAACTTCATTTATTCAAAGCCTAATTCATTATGATTGTAAATTGTCGATTTGTAAAAGTACTCGCCACCCTTGGCGCTTGTCTGGTGTTATTGACATCATGTTCTAACGATAAGTCTACTGGTCAGGCCCAGAATACGATGTCGAAGGTCGGCAAGCTAAAGGTTCAACCTGGTTTTGAGGTTGAACACTTGTACAGTCCATCCGAAAACGGTAAGGGCTCCTGGGTGTCGATGACCTTTGATCCAAAAGGAAGACTTATCGCTTCAGATCAATACGGTGCTTTATACAGACTGGAGTTAGCGCCGACCGGAACAGATTCTGTTCTAAAGATCGAGGAACTTCAGATCGGAAAAACAAATCCTTCTGATACTGCAAAACAAAAACTCCACATGGGATATGCGCAGGGACTATTGTACGCATTCAATAGCCTTTATGTCATGGTGAATGGAAAGGAGAACGAAAATTTTGATAAAGGAAGTGGACTATACCGCCTGCAGGATACGGATGGTGATGATCAGTTTGACAAGGTCACATTGCTAAAAAAACTGGAAGGTGAAGGAGAGCATGGTCCACACAGCATCATTTTGAGTCCGGATAAAAAATCAATGTATGTCGTAGCAGGAAATTACACGAACGTACCCCAAATGGATGCATACAGGCTTCCCAAGGTATGGCAGGAGGATAACTTATTCCCATTGATTCCCGACCCCAGAGGTCATGCGACTGATCGAAGGGCGCCTGGCGGCTGGGTTGCACACATTGATTCAACAGGAACTAATTGGGAATTGGTCGGCGCTGGATTTCGGAATTCATTTGACATCGCTTTTAATGAAGACGGGGAATTGTTCATTTATGACTCGGACATGGAATGGGACTTTGGAATGCCATGGTATCGACCAACGCGCATTTGTCACGTAACAAGTGGAAGTGAATACGGATGGCGGACCGGTAACAGCAGGTGGTTTAATGAGTTTCCCGATGGTTTACCGCCAGTGATGGAAATCGGTCAAGGCTCTCCAACCAACCTTGTCCATGGAATGAATTCCAAGTTCCCTGAAAAATACAAGCACGCACTATTTGCTTCCGACTGGAGTTTTGGAATTATTTATGCCATTCATCTCAAGCCTAAAGGAGCTTCCTACACCGCTGAACCTGAAGAATTTCTTTCGGGCGCACCGCTGCCATTGACAGATGGGATCATTGGCCCGGATGGCGCATTATATTTTCTTACAGGAGGCCGTCGACTCGAATCCGATTTGTACAGAGTATTTTATAAGGGAGATGGAACGCAAACCACAGAGAGTGTTTCAATGACTTCAGACCAGGGAGAACAACTGCGAACACTTAGAAAACAGTTGGAGGAATTTCATGGGTCGCCGCAAAAAGGTGCAATTGAATTTGCCTGGCCTTATCTGAAACATGAAGACAGGTTCATCCGATTTGCTGCAAGGGTTGCAATTGAGCATCAACCTGTGAGTCAATGGCAAGCAAAAGCGTTGGCAGAAAAAGATCCTCAAACACTAATTGAGGCAATGATCGCATTGGCTCACCAGGGAAAGGCTACATCGCGCAATGCAATGTTAAAATCCCTGACAGCACTTCCGTACAATTCTCTTTCGGAACAGCAACAATTCGACTTGATGCGTTCGATGGAGCTCATCTTCCTAAGAATGGGAATGCCTGAGGCAAATGTGAAAGCACAGGTCATTAATTATTTGAATCCACATTATCCTGCAGCAACGAATTCGTTAAACAGGAGTCTTAGCAAGTTGTTGGTTTATCTGGATGCACCCGGAGTGATCGAGAAAACGCTTGCCCTACTAGAAACAGCAAAGGATGACCCGATACCAAAGACAGCCAGCCAATCATCCGACCTCATCCTACGGAATCCGCAGTACGGTTTGGATATTGCCAACATGCTTTCAAAGGTGCCACCTGCACAACAAACCTATTATGCTAATGTCTTGATGAACACGAAAGCTGGATGGACTCCCGAGCTTCAGGAAAAATATTTCGCATGGTTTAAGAAAGCATTCGGATACAAGGGTGGTGTGAGTTACATCGGCTTTATCAACAAAGCGAGGCTTGCTGCATTGAATAATGTGCCGGAAGATAAGCGGGAACATTATCGTGAGGTTTCAGGAGAAGCACTTTTAACAGAAGAGGGCAATGATCTGGCGGATGCTCCCGAACCAAAAGGTCCTGGTAGAAGGTGGAAACTTGAAGAGGCTGTAGCCCTCGTCGAAGCAGCACCTTCAAACAGAAATTTTGAACAAGGCAAGTTGATGTATGCGGCAGGTCGCTGCAATTTATGTCATATGACGCGTGGCGAAGGCGGAGCTATCGGACCAGATCTAACTCAACTGGGAACTCGGTTCAGTTCGAAAGATATGCTTGAGTCGATCCTTGAGCCCAATAAAACAGTTTCCGATCAGTACGCAGCAACGGTCTTCACCATGAAAGATGGCAGTTCCATATTAGGCAGACTAATCAGCGAAAACGAAAATACATATACTGTTTCTCAGAACCCGTTCGCGCCGGAAACACTTCGTGAGATACCAAAACAGGACGTGGCGGGCACAAAATATTCCTACATTTCTACTATGTATCCCGGATTAGTCAATGGGATGAGTGAAGAGGAACTGAAAGATCTTATTGCATACCTGATGGCTGGTGGAAACGACCAGCACGAGATTTATAAGAATCAATAATCCTTAAACTATACAATGATGAAGTCTATTCTCAAGAATGTACTGGTGAATTTGGCGCCAGCGTCGCTGTTAGTCGTTTTCTTGATTGCGGGCGCATGCAAGAAGCCGGCGGAAGAAACACAACAAGCGGCTGTTGATTCAACGAATGTTGATGATGGCTTCGTGAAGATCTTTGATGGGGAAACTCTTAACGGATGGGAAGGCGATACTACCTATTGGCGAGTTGAGGGAGGAAGCCTGATGGGAGAAGTTACTCCCACGACATTGCTAAAATCAAACACCTTCATAGTTTGGAAGGGTGGAACACCAGGAGATTTTGAGCTGAAAGTTGAATTCCGGATTGCAGAAGCTGGAAACAGCGGTATCAATTACCGAAGCGAACCACTTGAAGGGACACCGCATGCGTTGAGAGGTTATCAGGCTGACATTGACGGGAAAAATAACTATACCGGACAAAACTACGAAGAACGAAAAAGGACAACACTTGCCTATCGGGGCGAAACAGTCACAATCCATTCGCAGGACAATCCGGGTGATCCCGAGTCTTTGCGCGCAAATGTAAAAAACAACGCCTGGACTAAACGCGAAGTCACCGGATCTTTAGGCAATGCTGATTCTCTGAAATCTGTTATAAAAAGCGGAGACTGGAATTCGTGCCATATCATTGCAGAGGGAAACCATCTTCGGCATTTCATTAATGGTGTTCTCATGAGTGATGTAACAGATAGTGATACCGTTAACAGAACGATGTCAGGACTTCTTGGCGTGCAGGTTCATGTAGGCCCACCGATGACCGTCGAATATCGCAACATCCTCTTAAAGCAACTCTAAACAGGGCAGTACCGTGGATTTGAATCGTCAACCGTGGCACGACAAAATGTCCAATCCATTTCAGCTGGGTGGTATTGAGACTTCGGTGCTAGACAATGGCCCCGGGCGAGGTACGCGTATCGCTTGGATCAACACGGGAGGAGGTTTGCGCTTCAAAGTTGTTATTGATAGGGCAATGGATATTGCAGAAGCATTTTACAATCAGCATAGCCTTGCCTGGCTCAGTCACGTAGGAGTCACCTCACCGCAGCCATTTTCAAACCACGGGATGGACTGGATCCATACGTTTGGCGGCGGCCTGCTCACAACCTGCGGACTAGGGCATGTAGGAGGTCCTGAAAACGACGAACACGGTGAACGAGGACTGCATGGCGGAGTAAGTAATCTACCTGCGGAAATTGAATCGATCATTCAACCAGATCCGGTTCGTGGTAAAATGGATATGAGCATTACGGGACGGATCAAACAAACAAAAGTATTCGGTCCCAGTCTTGAACTACGTCGTACGATTTCGGCAACGCTTGGTAAGCCAGGTTTGAACATTCACGACGAGGTGGTCAACGTAGCCAACACACCCGCGCCTCACATGCTCTTATATCATTTCAATTTTGGATGGCCTCTTGCAGATGAAGGCACTGATATTCTATGGAAAGGTTCGTGGCAATGGTTTGGTGGCCAGTCAAAAACCAGAATTTTCAGGGAAGGAAACAATTTCCGCCAATGTCCTCCGCCGCTTGAAGAGCATAACGGCACCGGTGAAGAAGTGGCAATCATAGATCCGCCTGCCAATGGTGAGGGTAAATGTTTTTGCGGACTTCACAATCGCAAATTAGGTATAGCTATGACGTTGCAATTTAAAAAAGAACAATTGCCCTGGCTTACAAACTGGCAGCATTGGGGAAAAGGTGAGTACGTTACCGGATTGGAACCAGGGACAAACCCGCCGATAGGACAGTCCAGAGCAAGAAAGGAGAAACAACTTATTTTTCTTGCCCCGGGGGAAGTCAAATCGTATGATATACAACTTGAAATAGTTGACAATGAAATTAGTATTAACGAATTTTTAAAGAAAAACGAACTGCAATGACGACGACCACGAAATCGAGTATCATCGAAAAAGCATTGGACCAGGGGAAAGGTATTCTGCGGCTTGCCCCGACATGGGTGCCACGTTCTTTCTGTGTGCCGGGAAGAAGAATCAAGCTTCATCCCGATGACTATTACGTGTTGGGAGGACAACGCGGAGGGATTGATGAACGCTGGCTTTCCTCAACGACGCCCGCGAAGAACGGACCATTGACGGGAGAAAATGAGGGACTAAGTGATGTTGTTTTTACCGATGGTTCAAAAACAGAAAAGACATTATTGAAAGATGCCATTGATCAACTTAAGGGCGCGATAATCGGAGATCGTTTGTGGAAGAAATATGGAAGCTGGCCTATGTACTCTAAATTTTTCGACAACATGGGTCCTCTACCTCATCATGTTCATGCAAATGATAAATATGCTAAAATGGTCGGCCAGGCTGGAAAGCCGGAAGCTTATTACTTTCCACCGCAGCTGAACAATCACGGTGGAGATTATCCTTATACCTTCTTCGGGATTTCACCCGGTACAACTAAAGACCAAATCCGTGAGTGCCTCGTAAACTTTACAAAAGGCGACAATAAAATAACAAACTACTCTTCAGCATATCGTCTGGAGCCAGGCACCGGGTGGGACGTTCCTCCAGGCTTACTCCATGCGCCCGGAAGTATGTGCACCTACGAGCCGCAAAAGGCGTCAGATGTTTTCGCGATGTATCAGTCATTGGTCAATGAGGCAATTGTACCTGAAGAATTGCTATGGAATGGCACCCCTAAGGATCGAATTGGTGACATTGATCTTCTGCTGGAGGTCCTTGACTGGGAGTTGAACATAGATCCTAATATGATGGCTAACCGCTTTATGGCGCCTAAACCCGTGAAAGCCGTTTCGGAAATGAAATCAGAAGGATATGTTGAAAATTGGATTTGTTACCTGTCCCACGACTTCAGCGCCAAAGAATTGACGGTGGCGCCTGGGGCGACCGTTACTATAAAAGACAGTGCAGCATATGGTATCATTGTGATGCAGGGTCATGGAAAAATGGGAACCTGGAATATAGAGACACCATCATTGATACGATATGGACAACTGACCAACGATGAGTTTTTCATCACTGAAAAAGCCGCTGCTGAAGGTGTTAAGATCGTCAATGCTTCAGATGCAGACCCCATTGTTATTCTGAAGCACTTTGGTCCGGATAATCCTGACCTCAAATTATAGAATCAAGCACATAGAATTTTTATTGACCCTAAGACAAACTATTATGCCAGACAACAATTTTCCAAAACTGCACAATGCTACATGGCCAGGTATCGTAGGTAAAGGACCGGATTCTGAGCCACCTATAGATTTTGACAAGATGCTGAAAATGACAGCAGCTGCAGAAGTGGGCGGCGTCAGATTCGACGGCGTTGATCTTGGTCTTCTTGACCCGCATGTAAACATTGATCTGACAGACGATGGTATCAAAAAACTAGCTGACAAAGTTGGAGCGCTGAATTTAAAGATCGGAAGCCTCGTGGCTCCCATTTGGGGTGGTCCAGCTATGGGTACCAAAGAACAGCGTACGCAATTTGTTGAGATGGTGCGTAAGGCATGCCACATTGGAAAACTCCTGCGCGAAATTGGAGCACGTCCTTACGGAGTGGTGCGTATTGATTCAGCAAGCTCGCCTGAACAATGGAACGCAGATCCGGTTAACAACACAAAGTTGATAGCCCAGACATTTAGGGAGGCCTGCGATGTTGCAGCCGGTTACGGCGAAAAACTCGCAGCGGAAGGAGAGATATGCTGGGGAGGAATGCACAGCTGGAAAACTATGGTCGAAACTCTGGAGGCTGTGGATCGTCCTAACATCGGATTTCAAGCAGACATGTCACATACTTTGCTATATCTTCTTGGATACAATAGACCGGAAGACCGAATCCTTCCTGAAAAATTTGACTGGAAAGATCGTAAGACACTTACAGAAGGTCTCAAAACGGTGACGAAGGCTCTTCGTCCATGGACAATAGATTTTCATGTGGCTCAAAACGATGGAACAGTGCACGGAACAGGTTCTCATGATAAGACAGGTCGTCATTGCCTGGCAACAGATCCAAATGGAAAGCTTGATGTAGCTACTGACGCGGGTCATTGGTTGCGTGATGAAAATGGAAAACTTACCAAGGCCTTCAAACATGTTTGCTGGGACGGATGTATGTTCCCCAACGATGTGATGCTAAAACAACAGACGTGGAACGACATACTTGCTACCATGATTAAAGTCCGCGAACAACACGGATGGTATGAAGCATAACATTGCATATCTAATTTTCTCAACGATTAACGGATAACGGATAACGACTACCACCATGGCACAAAAGAAAACACTTCGTATCGGATTAATTGGATGTGGGTTTATGGGACGTACCCATTCAAATGGATATAACCGGATTAAGAACTTCTTTCCGGAATTGTTGTACGAGCCGGTATTAAAGGCGGTGTGCTCGCGCAATGCTGACAAAGTTCGTGCATTTGCTGACCAATGGGGTTATGAGTCAGTTGAAACCGATTGGAAAAAGCTGGTGGCAAGAGACGATATCGACGCCGTTGATATCTGCACTCCTAATGACAGCCACGCCGAAATTGCAATCGCCGCCGCGGCTAAAGGCAAGATGATCCTCTGTGAAAAACCACTTTCCAGAACACTTGATGAAGGACAAAAAATGGTGGACGCTGTTGAAAAGGCGAAAGTGGCGAATACGATCTGGTATAATTATCGTCGCGTCCCTGCTGTGACCCTCGCAAAGCAGATTATTGACTCTGGAAAACTTGGAAAGATATTTCACTATCGCGCTAACTTTCTTCAGGACTGGACGATCAGTCCGGAATTGCCTCAGGGCGGCGAAGGTCTGTGGCGTCTTGATGTAGAAGCGGCCGGCTCCGGCGTAACGGGAGACCTGCTGGCTCATTGTATTGACACCGCGATGTGGTTGAATGGAAGTATCGTGGACGTATCCGCAGTGACTGAAACGTTCATCAAGGAGCGAGTGCACCAACTGAGTGGTAAAGTCCAAAAGGTGGGTATCGATGATGCGTGTATATTTCATTGTCACTTTGAAAATGGATCGCTCGGTCTTTTTGAATCTACCCGATATGCACGTGGACACAAAGCATTATATACATTTGAAATCAACGGCGAGCATGCATCAATACGTTGGGACCTTCACGATCTGAATCGTATCGAATATTTTGATCATCGCGATGAGTCGATCGTGCGCGGATGGCGTTCTATTCTCGTTACTGACGGTGATCAGCCTTATATGAAACGCTGGTGGGTACCCGGCCTGTCAATTGGATATGAGCATTCATTCGTTCATCAGGCTGCTGATTTTCTTAAGAGCCTTGAAACCGGTGAGCCATGCCACCCGACGTTTAAAGATGCTATGGAAACGCAGAAGGTCTGCGCCGCAGTTATTGATTCTGCAAATTCGCGGAGCTGGAAGAATACGAATGTGAAAGGGAAAATGGAATGAATGGGACGCCGGGAGTTAGGTGCAGAATGACACCAGCCTCTGAATTGAAACTCCTCCTATTCCGTTTTCAAATTATCTACCGGATTCTCTGATGCTGTTATCAATGCCTTTATGCCGGCTGTCATTAACGCAAATAGAAAAACCATTCCTCCTCCAATAAGGAAAATAGCAAGATGAGGGGTGGCGTGGTAGGCAAAATTCTCTAACCAGCGATTAACGGCCCAATATGCCAACGGCATGGC
>DATHIE010000593.1:0-2140 GCA_035316905.1 Chryseolinea sp.
AGAGACATTCCTAAGGCCGCTGCATAAAGGCACGTAGTTACATCGGTTACATCCTTGGCACGTTATAACGCCGCACGGTTCATCGTCCTTAAATTCAGGATTCGTATCCGATTGAAATGTGCCGGTAAATTTCCACATCAGATGGTATTTGTTTTCAGACACGATAGAAGGAATGAACTTCACATCAAAACCATATACAGTTGCATTATTGTCGAGAGTTTTTTCTTCCGTGAACAATGCATACAAGCTGTCTATTCTTCCTGATTCCAACAGTGTATCGGGAACCGACTCGTACACCCGGCCATCCCCTAGTTCAACCTTAAGAACATAGGTTCTTCCTACGGATCCACGAATGCCGCCAGGCTTCGTAACATAAATTCCTGCAGAGGCCTCCGTAAGCACCTCGCTTGTTCCTGTGTTGTCTGAAATAACTACACGCTTGGCGGAAACAGGGTGTCTGAATGATTCCTTCGATTCAATATCAAATGCCATACTGATGGCGACCTGATAAGGACCGGCCTCATTTGAAATTGATCCATTGATTACAATTGTGTTCATCGAAATGTAACCCGTTTCGATATCTATGCGGTCAAGGCATGCGCTTGCAAAAAGAATCAGAACAACGGGCAATATGGAACTTCTCCTTATCACGCTGTTTAGATCTTAAAGCTGTAAGATATTGATGGGAGTGCCGTGCCTATAATCGAAAGCCTGTAAGGCCTGAGAATACCGGGTCTCACTTCTTTGAAAAAGATGGTATAAGGATTCTTTCGTCCATAGACATTGTAAATGGATATCGTCCATGTTCCGTCCCATAGCTTTTTGCGCTTGTGACTTCCTTCGATAACTAAACCCAGATCCAGTCGATGATAGTCAGGTATTCTGTAGGCATTGCGGTCTGAGAACGATGATACGGTAAAGTTTTCGACGCTGAACGCCGTTAACGGCAGCGTGATCGGTCTTCCTGTGCGGTACGTAAATGCACCGGTAAAGAAGAATCGCCTTGTGATGTTGTATTTCCAATTAAGGTTGACAACGTGAGGCTGATCGTAATTGGAAGGATATTCTTTCCCATCGTTTATAGCTTCGTCAGGGAACTCCCCTTCAATGGTACGAAGCGAACGCGAATAAGTGTAGCCCAACGATCCTTCCAGTTTACCTCCGGTCTTTGTGATTTGCATTTCGGCACCATATGCCCGCGCACTGCCTTGTAACAAATCTGTTTCGATCTGCGGATTCAGCAACAATTGAGCACCGTCTTTGAAGTCAAGCACATTCTCTATGGTTTTATAGTATACTTCTACAAAAGCCTCATACTTCTTGTCCTTGAAATTCCTGTAGTATCCTACCGAAAACTGATCCGCCATCTGCGGTTTGAAATAGTAGCCACTGGGTTGCCAGATGTCAACAGGAGTTACAGCGGTGGTGTTTGTGACTAAATGCAGATATTGAAAGATTCGATTGTAACCCATTTTAATGGATGACTGCGGATTGATCTCGTATCGCAAACCGAGCCGGGGTTCCAGATTGTGATACGATTTGATTGTTTCTCCCTTTTCATAGTGGACTGTGTCGATAATGTTCAACGTTTCACGAGGCACTCCTGATTTATAGATGTTTACTGACCCTGGACCAACAGCCTGGAACATCGAAAGACGGAGTCCTGCGTCGATGTGAAACTTGGTGAATACCTGGAACTGATCAGAAACATAAAGACCAGATTCAATGGAATGTTGTCTTTCCATTTCGATATACTTCTTGTCTGACTGCGGAGAAGATGGTGTAAGTGTTCCTGGATCAAAATCGTAAAACACTCCCTCCATGCCGAACCCGATCTTATGCTTCTCGAGCTTGACGTTGAAATCAGCTTTTACCGTTGGATAAGTTATCTGGTAACTTAACTCAAAGCCGGCATTCGGATTTTCGTCAAATACCTCATAGCGATAAGTTCCATATCCGGCTACCAATGAGCCAGTAAATTTGCTGCTGAACTGATGATCGAGTCGTAGCGATCCCATTTTGGTATCCCAACGATAAGTTGAATCGCCATTAAGTTTGAACTGATCATGACTGACATAGCCCGATAGCGTCAGCTTGGTATTTGGAGTAAACAAATGAGTTAGTTTCGCCGCTCCATCGT
>DATHIE010000594.1:0-9005 GCA_035316905.1 Chryseolinea sp.
AAAGTTTTCAGCACTCCCTTTTCGACCAACGTAACTTTTTTGCTGGAGATGCCCTCGTCATCGTATTTATACGAACCATTTACAAAACGACCATCAACTTTTTCCAGTGTAGGGTCGAAGTGAACATTTAATGTCTTTGGCAACACCTCCTCACCAACTTTTGCTTTAAACGTCTGCCCGTCGAATTCATTTTTAAGTCTGTGGCCTTCGATTCTGTGCCCGAATATCTCATGAAAAAACACTCCGGCAGTGGGTGCATAAAGGATCGCAGGCCCACTGTATGGCTCTGCAAGTGGTGCATCCTTAAGTTTTTTTAATACACCAACCATCGCTTCGACATCTGTAATGATCGCTTCATCGGCAGGAAGCCCAGCGGGCAATGGTGCGTAGTAGGAAAGGTGAAGCGGGGCGATGTCGCCATCTGACGCTCGCACGCTTGCAGACACATTAATATAGGCGGACGTGAAATTCTGAACGATTCGCGTTCCTTCAGAGGATACAAAGTATTTACGCCCGACTGACACCGTCAGTGTAACGTCGCCTTCGATAAGATCCGGATTCTTTAAAAACGGAGACGAGTATTTTTTTATTTTTTCTTCCCACGAAGGCTGATTAAATATCGAGGCGAATTCAATAGTCTTCGGATCCACAGAAAGTGTCGGTTCTTCCTTAGAAAAATCGTTTATCGGCGTGCCCGGTTTTGCCCTCCGTTCGGATGCATTCTTTATAGCTTTGTAGGCATCCACGGCTTGCTTGTATTCATTTTGTGTTGCCTTCCACAACATGAACTGCAGAGCCTTCGCATTGTTCTCATAGGGGAGCATTACAGGTCCGAATCCACCGCCAGGCAAAAAATTACCCTCGTCTGCACTCATGGGATGCATGTTATCGAAGCTATAGTCGCCAACTCTTACACGCGCGGCCAGTACGCGGTTCTTGCTGACTGCTGCCTGGGTCAGGCTTCCAAACGAAGCATTTAAAGAGGCATATTCAATATCGTCAACATGGTAGTCTATATAATATGCAGGAACCTGTGCCTTTTTCAGTTCGGTAAATTCCCGCTGTAATTCCTTTTCAAGGACAGATAACAGTGAATCTTGTTGGGCACTTGCCGATATACCCATCAGTATTTGCAGTAAGAGGGTACAAAAAGTTGCCGGCGACCTAAGAAAATCCTTCACGAAGTTCAAAAATTTAAAAATTAACGGGTTTTAACGCGATCTTATGATGAATCAATCCGGAAAAATATTGCAAAAAGCGATGCCAGCAAAATTAAACTTGCACACTGGTATTTATAGACATACGTCAATTGGCAGGATCGCGCTCCACTGTGTCATTTGTTATAGTCTTTGTTTTCTGTATGGTCCTCTACAGATCCATGGGCGGAATTGTCTCGCCAGATATTAATGAATAAAAAAGAAGATGCAGTATTTGTGGAATACTTGAATGAATTTTTCAAAAAGAAAATAGCGCGCTGTCTGAAGTCTCAACGACGGTATCATCGTGAACAATCTTCAACCAATTGGAATGCACCAGAGCACGTATAGATAGCAAGTTAGCCATTGAAAAAAAATATATATCTTTTTAATGCGCTACAAACGTTTGCCCTTTGTTTTTCTCAGTAAAACTTTTACCTTCAAATCATCGCAAGAAATGTATCCGGTCAAGGAACAATTGGACATCAAAACAAGCGGATACTTTTTTTGTTAATAGTTGTTTAGCCTAAGTTCATTGGCGATGTTTAGTAATTGACTACTGAACAACGCGTTCGGTTTGGTATTTAGAATTTTCGAACATAAAAAATAATTGCGGGAGGCAATCGATTTGGAAGTTTCTAGTGAAAATACTGTCCCCTTATGGCCCCTTCTCCTTTACGGGGCTATTGTCGTAGGCCTGGTAGTAATAATGCTAGGTCTTTCTTTTGTATTAGGTCAGCGACATAAAGAACACGCAACTGACGAGCCCTATGAGGGCGGTATCCTAAGCGCAGGCTCTGCGAGACTCCGTTTTTCAGCCCAGTTTTATCTTATCGCAATGCTATTCGTCATCTTCGATGTGGAAACGATTTTTATCTTCTCCTGGGCGATAGCATATAAAGAATTGGGATGGTTTGGCTACGCTGGAGTAACAGTTTTTGTGATATTACTCTTTGTGGTGCTTATTTATGAGTGGAGAAATGGAGCGCTCGACTTTGGTCCCGATGGCAACAAGATTCTGAAAGCTTACAAACGTCTTACAGAAAAACAAACTAAGAAATGAAGTGGTGGTTGAGTAAATCGAATGAACCCGTAAATACGGTGAAAGGCACCGGCTCCTTTGAGGAGTCAGTGCAACAAAGCATTATGCTCACCTCTGTACAGGGATTGGTGCAATGGGGCCGAAAAAATTCAATGTGGCCATTTCACTTCGGGTTGTCGTGTTGTTTTGTCGAAATGGCGACCAGCATGACACCTAAGTACGACGTGGCAAGATTTGGTGCTGAGGTTATTCGTGGAACACCGCGTGAGGCAGATGTCATGATCATTGCGGGCACGGTATTCATCAAGATGGCACCAATCATCAAACGACTTCACGAACAAATGATGGAGCCACGTTGGGTGATCTCAATGGGCTCATGCGCGAATTCAGGTGGGATGTATGATATATATAGTGTGGTTCAGGGCGTAGATAAATTCCTGCCGGTCGATGTCTATGTTCCAGGCTGCCCGCCAAGACCTGATGCGTTTATGGAAGGTTTAATGCTTTTGGCTGAATCGGTCGGAAAGGAACAACGTCCGTTGAGCTGGGTAATCGGTGAGCAAGGAGTAATTAAGCCTCACAAGATTGATGTAAAGGAAAGACGGCAGGAGCGAAGGAGCGGGATGGTGTCGTTCAGGTCTCCCGATGAGATTTAATTGATTTGAAGCATTATTAATAAGGACTTTTACAGAATCCAAATAAGTGAAAATGATTAATGGGAATTAAGAATCGTGAAGGAGATATGAGCTGAGAGATTTAGGAATGTAACTGTCAAACATGGATTTATGGAGATCAATGATCCGACAGAACAGTTAAGGCTGAAGTTTAATGGAACAACGTTCCATAAACAATCAACAAAGGATGACATCCTCACCTTGTGGCTGCCGTTGGATAGTATTGTTCCTGTATTAAAGTATCTTAAGACTGAAATATCCCACCCATATCCTTTTCTCTTCGACCTTACAGCTGTAGATGAGCGAAGCAGAAAAGTCGATCCCGATTATCCTTCCAGAGAATTTACTCTTATATATACGCTGCTGTCGTTCGACAGGAACGCGTTTCTGCGCATAAAGGTGGCGTTGAAGTCAGAATATCCGACCGCCCCAACCATCACAAAATTATGGGCAAATGCAAGTTGGTATGAGCGTGAGGTGTTTGACATGTTTGGAATCAAGTTTGACGGCCATCCCCACCTTACAAGGCTCTTAATGCCTCACACCTGGGAAGGTTATCCGTTGAGAAAGGAACACCCTGCCAGGGCCACTGAAATGGGGCCTTTTAGGTTATGGGATGAAAAAGCAGATAAGGAACAATTGTCAATGCAGTTCAAGCCTGAGGATTGGGGCATGGAATTACAGAGCGGGGATTCGGATTTCATGTTCCTCAATATCGGTCCTCAACATCCTGGTACACATGGGGTCTTGCGTATAATCCTACAGTTGGACGGAGAAGATATCGTCGACGCAGTTCCGGAAATCGGCTTTCATCATCGCGGCGCGGAAAAGATGGGAGAACGGCAGTCATGGCACACTTATATCCCCTACACAGACCGGGTCGATTACCTCGGTGGCGTCAATAACAATCTCGCTTACTTGTTGGCAGTTGAAAAGCTCGCCGGAATAACTATTCCAGACCGTGCAAAAGTAATTCGGATTATGATGTGCGAGTTCTTCAGGATCGCCAGCCACCTCGTCTGGTATGGAACATTTGCACAAGACGTGGGCCAACTATCACCCGTCTTTTACATGTTCACGGACCGCGAACGGGTTTTTGACATAGTCGAAGCCGTCTGTGGCGGAAGAATGCATCCCAACTGGTTCCGAATAGGCGGAGTAGCCCAGGATCTTCCAATAGGATGGGAAACACTCGTCAAAAAATTTATTGATTACTTCCCTGCACGGCTTAAAGAATACGACAACCTCGTTATCAAGAACAGTTTGTTCAAGGCAAGGACCGTGGGTATTGGAATTTTCACGACGGAAGAAGCCATTGAATGGGGAGCAACGGGTGCTAACCTGCGAGCATGTGGTATGGATTATGACTTCCGCAAAAAGCAACCTTACTCAGGCTATGAAAATTTCGACTTTGAAGTACCCTTAGGCAAAAACGGCGATTGTTTTGATCGCGCAGTGGTGCGTGTCGAAGAAATGAGGCAGAGCTTAAGAATCATCGAGCAATGTTATAAGAACATGCCTGAAGGATCTTACAAAGCAGATCATCCGCTCACAACACCGCCTCTGAAAAAGAATACCATGCAGGATATCGAAACGCTCATTACTCATTTTCTCGGCGTTAGTTGGGGCCCTGTAATTCCACCAGGGGAGGCGATGAGCTGCATCGAGGCTACCAAAGGAGCTAATGGATACTATGCAATCAGTGATGGTAATACGTCGCCTTATCGGATTCGCATACGCACTCCATCGTTCGCACACATGCAAATGGTGGCTTATATAAGCCGTGGATATACGGTAGCAGATTTACTGAGTATCCTGGGCGCAATGGACTATGTACTTGCTGACATCGACAGATAAAATAATTTAGAAGAAATGCTGACGGCTCACGAAAAACACGAAATAGACGAAGCGATAAAATTGGTGCCAGTTCGAAAGGCCGCCGGCATCGAAGCGTTAAAGATCGTGCAGGAGCATCGCCGGTGGGTATCCGATGAAAGCCTGAATGACATCGCATCATATATGGGCATGTCAGTTGAAGAGTTGGATTCCGTCGCTACGTTCTACAACATGATCTTCCGCAAGCCAATTGGCCGGCATGTTATCTTGTTGTGCGATAGCGTCAGCTGTTGGGTCATGGGGTACGAAAGCATCCAGGAATATTTTAAGAAGAGCCTAGGCATAGGGTTAGGAGAAACTACATCGGATGGCCGCTTCACTCTGCTTCCGAATGTCTGCCTCGGCACCTGCGATTGCGCACCTGCATTGATGATTGATAATGATTTACATAGAAATCTTAGTATAAATCAATTGGATGAGATTCTGAAAAAATATCAATAGCCGGTAAAGCTATATGGAGAGACCGCTGACAGAACATATGAGGCCTGACAAACTACCGCTTTCTCTGAAAGAGTATGAGAGTGTGGGTGGATACCAGGCACTACGCAAAGTGCTTAAGGGGATGACTCCAAAAGCAGTGACAGACCTTGTAAAAGAATCCAACCTAAGGGGTAGGGGCGGCGCAGGCTTTAGCACGGGAATGAAATGGAGTTTTGTGCCGATGGATGCACCTAAGCCAAAATATCTCATTTGCAATGCGGATGAAATGGAGCCAGGCACATTTAAGGATCGTATCCTGCTGGAAAGCACACCGCATCAACTGATTGAAGGGATGATCCTCTCGGCATTCGCTATCCAGGCAGATATTTCTTATATCTATCTGAGATGGGCCTATAAAGTCGCTGGGGAAGCAATAATAAAAGCTCTGGCTGAAGCCTATGAAGCCGGATATCTGGGCAAGAATATTTTGGGATCCGGCTACGATCTGGAAATGTATTTACACACCGGCGTTGGTCGCTACATGTGTGGAGAAGAAACGGCCTTGCTGAATTCCCTGGAAGGTAAACGTGCGACACCACGGGCCAAGCCACCATTCCCCCAGATAAGTGGGTTGTTTGGAAAACCTACCATTGTGAACAATGTCGAGACACTATGTTGTATACCTCACATTGTGAACAAAGGCGCAACGTGGTTCCAGCAACTAAGCAAAACCGGTGACGCCGGGACCAAGCTCTATGGAGTAAGCGGTAAGGTGAAAAAACCGGGAGCCTGGGAGTTGCCAATGGGAGTCACAATGCGTGAACTGATCGAAGAACACGCTGGCGGTATGCAAGACGGACTTAAATTCAGAGGTGCCCTTCCAGGTGGCGCGTCAACAGATTTTCTCGTGGAACAACACCTTGATGTGAAAATGGATTATACATCCGTTGCTGCGGCGGGTAGCCGTCTCGGGACAGGTACACTCGTTGTGTTGGATGACAAAACATGTCCTGTGGGATTTGTTAAGAACCTTGAGCATTTTTTTGCGCAGGAGTCATGCGGCTTTTGCACACCATGCCGGGAAGGGCTGCCTTGGGTGGAAAAAATACTTGATGCGATCGATCGGGGCAAGGGGCGCATGGAAGACCTGAAGCTTCTGGAATTCCACACCAAATACCTGGGACCTGGCAATACATTTTGTGCATTTGCACCTGGTGCAATGGAACCGTTGCAGAGTGCACTAAAATATTTCAGAGAAGATTTTGAAAAACATATCACCGAAAAGGCATGCGCCTATAAACACGAGGTGCTGTCCACAGCAGGATGAACAAAGATTGACGATTAACTAAGATGAATTATACGTACTGACAAATTTTAATGAACGCTGATGGCAACGCTCTATATAGATAACAAAGCGTACGAAGTAAAAACAGGAAAGAATCTCCTTGAAACTTGCCTTACCCTGGGCTTTGACCTGCCTTATTTTTGCTGGCATCCGGCCCTTGGGTCAGTTGGCGCTTGCCGTCAGTGTGCTATAAAGGTGTATAAAGATGAAAACGATAAAAAAGGCAGGCTGATTATGTCGTGTATGGAACCCGTGGCAAACAATCAACGGATTTCAATAACAGACGAAGAGGCAGTGGAGTTTCGCGAGCACGTCATAGAATGGCTGATGACAAATCACCCTCACGATTGTGCGGTATGCGACGAAGGCGGATCGTGCCATCTGCAGGATATGACGGTGATGACGGGACACGCATACAGGAGATTTAATTTTAAGAAGCGAACACATCGCAATCAGTACCTGGGCCCGTTTATCAATCATGAGATGAACAGATGTATCCAGTGTTACCGTTGTGTTCGATTTTATAAGGACTATGCCGGCGGCAAGGATCTCGATTCTTTCGCCTCCCGCAGCAACGTATACTTTGGTCGTCACCAGGATGGCGTTCTTGAAAGCGAATTTAGCGGTAATCTTACCGAGGTCTGTCCAACCGGCGTCTTCACTGACAAAACACTCAAAGAACATTATACCAGGAAATGGGATTTGACTACCGCTCCCTCCATTTGCCAACATTGCAGCCTCGGATGTAACACTATCGCAGGTGAACGTTATGGAAGCTTACGGCTTATCACTACAAGGTACAACGGAGAGGTAAACGGCTATTTCCTTTGCGACCGTGGCCGGTTCGGTTATGAATTTGTGAACGGATCAGATCGGATTCGAACTGCGGCCATCCGTGGTGAGTCAGTCGACCGTGAAAAGATGATTAACGAGGTCGCTCGAATTCTCTCGACCTCAAGACCGATTGGTATCGGATCGCCCAGGGCTTCACTTGAATCCAATTTTGCGCTCAGGGCCCTCGTTGGTAAGGACAATTTTTATCACGGTGTTTCCGATAATGAGCATGACCTTGCAAACCTTAGCATCAAGATATTACGCGATGGACCGGCACGAAACGCAACGATGAAGGAAGTTGAAACTGCAGACGCCGTATTCATTCTTGGCGAGGACCTTACAAACACGGCCCCGATGATGGCTTTAGCGGTGCGCCAAAGCATACGTCAGGTGCCGCTGCAGGATGTAACAAAAATAAACGTGCCGTTGTGGAATGATGCAGCCGCAAGGGAACTTATCCAGGAAGACAAAGGACCATTATTTATAGCAGCATTCCAGGAAACTAAGCTTGATGAATTGGCAACCCAAACATTTCGCGGCTCACCTGATGAGATAGCGAGACTTGGATTTGCCGTCGCACAGTTGATTGATAACAGTCTCCCGGAAGTTTCTGGACTCCTGCAGGAAACGAAAACAATGGCCATGCGTATAGCCACCGCATTGTCGCAGGCTAAACGGCCCGTAATTATCTCGGGTGCATCATGTGAAACAGAAAACGTAATTAAGGCGGCGGCTAACGTAGCATGGGCCCTCCGCACCAAGAATAAGCAGGCTGGAATTGTCCTAACCCTTCCGGAATGTAATACAATGGGGTTGGCAATGATGGAAGGTCAACGCCTGGATTCCGCCTTTAATGCTGTTCGACACGGGCATGTCGATACAGTCATAATTTTGGAAAATGATCTTTACCGCCATGGCAAAACTTCCGTTGTGGACAATCTACTTGCTGCAGCTAAAAATGTTATCGTATTAGATCACACAAATACTGCCACTGTTAAGAAGGCGTCCATTGTGATACCTGCCGGAACTTTTGCCGAATCAGATGGTACCTTAGTTAGCAACGAGGGCAGGGCGCAGCGCTTTTTCCAGGTGCACGAAGTGAAAGAGGTTGTCCAGGAAAGCTGGCGCTGGCTGTTGAATATCGGTGTTAAAATGGGAGTCAAAGAAATGGCGGCCTGGAAAAACTTCGAAGATGTGACTGCTGCAATTGCCGCAGACGAGCCGCTTCTGAAGCAGGTCGACGCGATAACACCACCTTCAAATTATCGCGTAAATGGTCAACGCATTCCACGTGAGCCCCACCGTTTTAGTGGCCGCACAGCTATGCTTGCAAATGTAAACGTTAGTGAACCCAAGCCGCCAGTTGATCCTGATTCTGCAATGTCATACACGATGGAGGGTTACCGAGGACTTCCCCCTTCATCCATGATCCCGTTCTTTTGGTCTCCAGGTTGGAACTCAGTACAATCGATCAACAAGTACCAGCAAGAGGTAGGCGGGGCGTTGCTCGGCGGTGATCCCGGGATCAGACTCTTCGAAGGAACAGATCGCAGTCCTGAGTATTACACAACAGTGCCAGAGAAGTTCATTTCCCTTGA
>DATHIE010000595.1:0-21287 GCA_035316905.1 Chryseolinea sp.
AGAGGATTCTCAAAAGGAAAAAGAATTCTTTAAGTCTATTTTTTTAACACTGGTTGAATTACTGGGTCGACCATTCCACACCCCTGAATTTGATTTTTCCAATAAAGCCTACTTTGAAGAGCTCTATTCATTTGGAGAAAAATTGTCGTCGATGAAAGAGCTAAGGGAATCGAAAAAACCTCGAGGCGTGCGGGATGCGATTTATATCAATCGAACCTACTTTGGTTTATACACCATACTTCATGATTTGAAGGCAACTATAAAGACAGTTTATTGATCGGCGATAGTAAGGTCACGGTGTCTATAGACGCAGGAAAAATGGACGAGGAATTAGATCAAAGGGAAAAGAGTTCTTATAAAAAAATCGCTTTCTGGATTTTTAAACTGAAACATTTTCAATAAATTAGCATCGCCTGGTTCATTTTTTGATTTAACTATACGTCTATGAGAGCAATCTGGAAAGGCCACATTCAATTTTCACTTGTTACTATCCCAGTGCGCATTTACAACGCTATTGACACGGGGCAGACCATAAGCTTTAACCTTCTTTCGAAAGAGGGTCACAATCCCGTAAGCTACGAGAAAAAGGATAAGGTAACGGGTCAGACCTTGCGTAATGAAGATATCGTCAAAGGCTACCAATATGAATCTGGCCAGTATGTTATTATTGAAGCTGAAGATTTTGAAAAGGTCAAGCTCAAGAGCGAAAAGGTGATCGAGATAGAAGGTTTTGTTAATACCGACGAAGTTCATCCGACACTTTTTGAAACGCCGTACTTCATCGGCCCTGATGGTGATGTTGCCGCCAAGACATACGGACTACTCTCTGAGACATTAAAACAATCCGGCAGGATAGCTGTGGGCAAAGTGGTTTTACGCGATCGTGAAACACCATTGCTACTGGCGCCCCACGGCAAGGGCATTGTGATGTACCGTCTGCGGTATCCGAACGAGGTTAGGACTATCAATGAGGTCCCTCAATTGTTGGAAGTCAAAGCCGACAAGGAACAATTGAAGCTTGCAAAAACACTGGTTGATTCGATGACTAAAAAGTTTAGCGACATCGAAATGAAAGACCACTATTACGATGCGCTGAAAACAATTATAGATGCGAAAATAGAAGGCAAGGAAGTAGTAATAGTTGAAGAGGAAGCCCCTAAAGTCGTGGATATCATGACCGCTTTGAAGGCGAGCATCGACGCAGCAAAGAAGCCAATGGAAAAAGCCAAAGGAACGAAAGCAGCGAAAGCCAAAGAAGAAAAACTAAAAGCACCAAAAAGAAAGGCCAGCTAAGGGCCTTCTGATATGATTGGATACCTGCCACCGTTAACTTTTAACTGTTAACTTTGCAGCAGTAATGGCAAAGGTTGTAAAATTTCCCATCCAGACACCTGAGAAGTTCGGTCCCCAGCGCGTTCACAAGAAAAAAGAACAGGGGAATGACAAACAGGGCCAGCTGAATTTATTTACTGGCGGGAAGGTAGTACGTCTGAACAAACTCACGGATTTCGAAGAAGCACTTTTTATTGACGAACGGGGCGACAGCAAAGAAGCGAGGAAATTATATCTGAAAGCCATCGAACAAGGCGACTCGCTGGCAGATGCTTATTGCAACCTCGGGATCATCGAATGGCAGGAGGGGAATCAATCAAAAGCGGTAGACTACTTCACCCTTGCTTTAAAAAATTATCCCAGACACTTCGAAGCACATTATAACCTGGCCAACCTTTATGGTGAATTGGGAAACTTCCCACTGGCAACGGCTCACTATAAAATATCGATTGAACTGGAACCTACTTTTTCCAATAGCTATTTCAATCTCGCACTTACTCATGCCATGAATCGCGAGTTCGCAGAAGCGGTGAATTTACTTAGGCAATACCGAGAACTGACGACTGCCGACGAGCAAAAACAGGCTGACGAGTTAATCCAGAAGTTACTCGGGGCCATTTGAACACTGCCCATTACAACGACCAAATTGTAATAAAAAAGAGGAGGAATCTATAAACCTCTAGCGCAAGAAATAAGCCCAACACGCCTAGCAATGCCTTGAAAATCCTCCTTTTCCCTCGCTGGTTGTAAAATAAACGAGCGGCGATGAAAATGAAATAAAGATTAGTAACAACGAATATTACCGTGAGTGTCAGATCATTCATGTAGTTGCCCCAACCAACGTTGCCCCATTTGAAAAGCTTATTCGTGATTATTAGCACAACGGACAGGCTTATAGCATTGATAGCCAGATTGAAGCTCGTTAGCTCGACCGAAAGAGCAAGATGATCTGTGAAGTATCGGTCCTTTTTCCTGAATATTATACTAAGTGGCAGTGAAGCCAGTACTACAAACAACACGAGAAGTAATTTTGCAAATCCGTTTGTTTTATCGTTGTACATCATTTCAAATCCTTGAATACTTAACCCTTCAGCACCAACTTTTTTTGATACAACTTCTCTGGCGATTTGCCTGTGTGGCAAGACGTAGAGCTGAGTGTAAAGAGATGAATTGAACATCTGAAGAACCGGGAAAAGAAAATAAATCAGGTTAAGGATAAAGAACATTTGAAGTGGCCTCATGTACTTCACCCTTCGGCCATCGACGTATTCACGAGAAAGGAACCCCGGATTTCTAACAGTTAAGAACAGCGACTTCACAAATTTGTTGTCAACTATTGTTGTCGCAATCAAAATGTTACCGAGAAATACGCGGAAACTACGGTCTTTCGGCTCTATCACTTTTTCGCCACAAACATTACAATACAATCCACGAAAATCATTTCCGCAGCTCTTGCATATATGCTCGGTCAGGGCGTTGCTGCTTACATTTTCCATAAGCACCCAATATAAATCATTCAGCTATTTGGAGTACAATCGTCCTGGGCATTCGAAAAATGATTATCCTATTCGGCTTAGCTCTTTGAGCGTTCTTGACCCGCGCGACCGAAAGGCCGGTGATGCATAGGGTAGTTCGTCTACGATTAGCAGTTTGAGTTCACCGCGTAGGTCAGGCTCCCGGGATACCAGTTTGCTCAATACTGTTATCGAAAAGACCCGGACTGCTATGGCTTCCTTGCGGTTATTCAGATAACCAAAACACAGTTCCGCCACCGCTCCCAGGTGCATGGGTGGGATCTCTATAAACTGCAGTAGACGTACCGTGTTTCGTTTAACCGCATCGTGAACGCCTGGACGGGCCGCGTGCTTCAAAATACGACCCAGGTGAGGCAGAATTAGGGCTGGATGCCTCTCAACACACAAAGATAGCGCCCAAGCCGCCCGTTGGGTAATTCTGTAGGGACCAGTGAGATAAACCTCAACTAATTCCTTGAACCTAGTCCTACTAACACCCACATAATCAGCAATTTTAGTTGTTTGATTCTTGGAGTGCTCTTTTCGAAGGCTGTCCCTGAAATCCATTCGAAGGCTTATTTGATCAATTATCGGAAGTAAAGGCAGGTAAACACTTGGGTAACCGGGGATTTAAGTCATAAGACTACATTTAACACTAGAACAAAACACCAGGGTTATGGAAGTCTTCATTACAATATTCTCGACCGTAGTTGTCCAACTTGGTATCTGCATATTTTGTTTTATTAAAAAGAGATCAGAAGTCAGCCTTAGCCGATAACTGGAAGGCCACGATAAACGACAGTATCGCGAGCACAAATCCATACATAAAAATGCTGTAGGCAATCCGTAGATAGCGGTATTTCTTGCCTAATACTTTACCCAGAAAATAAATGTCTTTCATAAGACTACCGTAAAGGTAATCGGCGTCCTTCATCATCTCCTTCATGCCCCACTCATAATCTTCTAACTTCATCGCGTGAAAATTCCCGAAGAACAAGAGGTTTGTTCTTTTGTTTTTAATATCCTCCCTGGTGAATTTTCCCGACGAGATATTGGGCCTGCTTGCCAGTATTGAAAAGACCATTGTCGCCAGACACACCGAAATCAGGATGACGGTAGGGTAGAGAAGGTAAACATTCTCCTCAAGTTTTCTAATGAGAACAGAGACTACTAACGATAGGATGATTGAGTTAATTGTTATCAGGATACTCGCTTTGCTATCTACCATTTGACTAAGCAAGATATGATTATGGGACGTTAGCCGGAACATGGTCTCTATTCCACGATCGGGTTTTAGTACCTTCATTTTGTCGAGCTTCATCTGAAGCTTGACCACTTCGTCTTGTAGCTTTCTGTATTTCTTTTTGCTGACTTCGGGTTCCAATGTTTTCTTGAGTTGTTTAATGTTCTTCTTTTTTCCTTCAGCCAGTAAGGTCTGACCATATGGTGTGTGGTACCTGTGCTCGTCCATGAAGTCCATATTGTGCTGGATCCATTCCTGATCAGTCATCTCTCTGAACCCTGTGGCCTTCCACTCCTCGCGCAGAAGTTTGCTTTTTTCCTCAAAGGTCTTGTTAGAAAGATGGTAGAGGTCAGCATCACACAAGACCCTTTCAATGAGGGTCCGAGGTTGTTGGGGAAAACGGGTTGATAAAATTGCCGAGCTTATTATTTTAATTTTCTTGGACGGGATCTGCAAACGGTCCATGAATTCTTCAGCAATTCTCGCGGATGCGTCTTCATGGTTTTCCGCACCATGTCTATATCCAAGGTCATGAAGCCAGGCGGCAACGAGCGTAATCTCCATTTCATCTGCCGTGAGTTCGCTCCGCATCCCGATATCTTTCACCGCCGACACTACATCTTCCGTATGTCTGAGGTTATGAAAGAAATATTTTTCGAAGACAGGGTCTTTAAATACTTCACCAGCCAGAGACCTGGCGTGATCGAGCAATGCAGATTCCATAAAGATAAAGGTATAAAATATTTCATGTCCTGAGGCCTTCTGAAAATCTATACACGTCGCCAGATATCAAGGTCAAGTTAAGCTGCCAGGATTTACAATCGAAACATTTACGATATCGCTTTCGGGCTCTATTTGCACCCGTACCTCATTACTTTTTACCCCTGCAGGGGGATGGCCAGTCACCTCCCAATCTCTGGCTTTAGTTATCTGCTTCCAGGCGATTTCGGTCCACGAACCGTGTCAAACATTGTACTTCACCTTTTCTGCATCCCGAATTGATGGCCCGTTGGAAAACTGGCATTTGAGGCCTCATTGGTTGATACTTTACCCATGTAAATATATTATTTTCGCTGAAAAGGCTACGACGAGAGAGCCGAGGACATTGTAAACTGCCAATTTGAGATAGCGTGGGGCCGAGGCAGGTGAGGGCTATTTAACCTACTTTATAATAGGTTTAATCTTCTTATCTTGCTTCGAGGAGCCGAGAAAATTTTTAAGTATGGTGAGGATGTACAGGAATTATTTAACCCTATTCCTGGTGTGTTGTCTTGGCTGGTTTGTTGAATCCGCGCATGGCAGACCCGACCCCGGAATCAAATATATCGAGAACAAAAATCAGTGGCCTGATGAGGTCGACTTTTCAGCTCGCGTCCCTGGGGGTCGAATGTTTATTCAACCTGGACGTTTTGTCTATAACTTCATTGATGAGGGCCGACTCGAAGAGCTTCACCTTGGTACGCATAGCCGATCCGATGGCGAGGCGTCATCACATAACCGAGAAAAAATTAATGGACGCACCGTTGTAGTTCAATTCAATGGTGCGAACTCAGCGGCGACACCGATGAGGTTTGGCCAGTCGGTGGAGTATTACAACTATTTTCTTGGCAACGATTCTTGCAAGTGGGCATCCAGAGCCTACGCTTACAATGGTTTTATTTACCAATCCTTTTATGAGGGGATTGACTTGAAGGTTTATTCTGAAGGATCAAATGTGAAATACGATTTCATCGTAGCGCCTGGAGCTAATCCCGGTTTAATTGATTTCGCCTACGACGGCATTGAAAGTCTTAGCATCGATAACGCCGGCGATCTTACGGCAGATGCATCGTTGACCATGATGAGAGAAAAGAAACCAGTTGCCTTTCAATATATCGACGGTAGTAAGGTTGTTATCGCGTGCACATATGTAATTAAGAATGGACACGTACAGTTCTCATTTCCAGAAGGTTATGACCCATGTTACGAGTTGGTAATAGATCCTCTGCTTATTTTCTCAACCTATTCCGGATCGACGGCGGATAATTGGGGTAGTACAGCGACTCCTGGCGAACACGGGCGCCTATATTCAGCTGGAGTCACCAATGAAGCTATGTTAGGTGGACAGTTTCCGGCTACACCGGGGGTATTTCAGCCGTACTATGGAGGAATCTATGATGTAGGAATTTTAAAGTATGATTCGAGTGGCCAGCACCTTCTCTACGCGACCTATCTGGGCGGTACCGAATCAGAATCGCCGGAAAGTTTAGTAATGAATTCCAGTGAAGAGCTATTAGTCCTCGGTGCCACCAGTTCATCTGATTTTCCAACCACAGTTAGTGCATTTGATCGCGTTTACAATGGAGGAGTTGAGGCAGACGATGAATACATCGTTATTCCGTTTAGACAAGGCTCCGATATTTTTATTTCAAAGATCAACAGGGAAGGAGATAGGCTCCTGTCTTCCACCTATCTCGGCGGAAACCAGAACGATGGTATGATCCCTCATTGGGGCGTGCTCGATAAAAACTACGGAGACATGTTACGGGGGGACATTATCACTGACGATGACAACAATGTTTACATAAGCTCTGTAACAGGATCTTCAAATTTTCCTGCCATCAATGGAATTGACCTAACCTTTAACGGCGGACCAATCGACGCTGTGGCAGCAAAGTTCAACCCCACTCTTTCCACTCTGGTGTGGTCAACTTACCTGGGGGGGTCTGGAAGCGATGCTGCGTTATCCATAAAGATCGACCAATCAAAAAACATCTACCTGGCAGGCGGGACCACCAGCAGCAATTTCCCCACTACGAGTGGAACATATCAACCGGCGATCGCCGGCGGCGCGGACGGCTGGATTGCAAAAATGAGTAACTCAGGTGATAATCTTTACAACGTAACGTTTACCGGTACAGAATCATTCGATCAAGTATACTTCGTCGATCTTAATGAATCCGGCGAAGTATACGTGTATGGACAGACTTCCGGAGATTTCCCAGTCACGCCTGGAGTCTACAGTAATCCGAACAGCGGACAGTTCATTCAGAAATTTAGTAGCTCTCTTAATACTCTGATCTTTTCTACAGTTATTGGATCGGGTTCGGGGATACCTGATATTTCACCCACAGCTTTTCTGGTCAATGAGTGCAATAACCTCTATCTCTCAGGCTGGGGTGGGGGAGTAAACATTGGAACGCTACATTGGCAAAGCAATACAATCGGTATGCCCATCACCGATGATGCATTTCAAAAAACGACGAGCGGTTCGGATTTTTATTTCATGGTGCTCACGGATGACGGTTCACAGTTTTTATACGGTACCTATCTGGGCGGCACTCAATCAAACACCCATGTGGATGGAGGGACAAGCCGTTTCGATAAGAGTGGCATTGTATATCATGCTGTTTGTTCGGGTTGTAGAACATCTCCTTTTAGTCCTTCGTATTCCGACTTTCCTACCACCGCGGGCGCATGGTCTGCTTCCAATAACAGCGACAATTGCAATAATGCCGCTTTTAAGTTTGACCTTTCTTCTCTTAAAGCGCGACTTCAGTCCAATTCAACCCGATTTGATCTGCCTGGGCTAAGCAAAGTGTGCATGCCCGACAAGATCGTATTTCAAAACCTGAGCACCGGTGGGGAAACATATGAATGGGATATGGGCGACGGAACCAAACTCACAAAGGTAGACACCGCTTTCATTGTACATCAATACCTTGCTACCGGTCGTTACACCGTGTCGCTTAAGGCAATTGACAAAGGGACTTGTAAGGTTAAGGACTCAGTGTCGATCAAGGTGGATGTTTTTCTAGCGGAATCGGAAGTGCAAGACGACGATGACATGTGTGAGGACGCTCCCTACACGTTGCATGCCAGCGGTGGAGCGTGGTACTCGTGGATAAGTGAAGACAGCACATTTACTTCTACATTCGCAAATCCCATTGTGAACCCTGAGGATACAACAAGATACTTCGTGACTGTAATCGAAAGATCCGGATGTTTACAAAAAGACACCGTACAGCTCAATGTAATTCCAATCATCCGGCCAGAATTCGAAGTTGACCGGACGGCAGAATGTATTAACCGTCCACAAGTAGGAGTGTTGAATTCAACGGATAGTCTACGCGAAAACGATCGTTTATTTTTTGATTTTGGAGATGGCGCTTCTTCGGATAATACCGAGGTTTACCATACCTACGAGAATGACGGGTTGTACAATGTGAAACTTGTTGGCGTGCGTGAATTTTGTGTTAGTGAAACGGTGGTTTCCGTTCCGATCTTCACCCTTCTTATTCCAAACATTATAACTCCAGGCAACGATGATAGCACTAATGATAAGTTTACCATACAATACGGAAATACCCCGGGAACAACGCCAGCCGACTACGGTTTCAAAACGTCCGTTATTATTTATAATCGATGGGGTGAAGAAGTGTTCCATAGTGACGATTACCAATATGACTGGAGAGGAGAGGGGCTTGCGGCCGGTACATACTTTTATGAAGTGACCGTTGATCAACATTCTACATGCAAGAGTTGGCTGCAGCTCGTAAAATAGTACTGTTTGTGGTCACATAATGCCCTGTACATCAGTGATTAGCCCTTAAAATCTTTCACAGATACCACATTGTTAATTAACTCAATGCCCGCTAAACGGATTTTTGTTGTTGTTTTGAACTTGTTTGGTATTTTTAAATTCTTGATACGCAGATGCAATGTATTTATTACTCATGTTGATAAATGACTCAGGAAATTCCACCAGTATTATTCTTAATATTTAGTAGACCTTCAACAACCGAACTTGTTTTTGAAGAGATTCGAAAAGCAAAGCCGAGCAAACTATTCATCGCCGCAGATGGTCCGAGGAAAAATAAACCCGGTGAGAAAGAGAGATGTGATGCCGCGCGTGCAATTATCTCGAAGGTGGATTGGGATTGTGAATTAAAAACTCTTTTGCGCGACGAAAATCTCGGATGTGGTCCTGCAATTTCCAGTGCTATCACGTGGTTCTTCGAACACGTTGAAGAAGGAATCATACTTGAAGACGATACCAAACCCTGCCCGGATTTCTTCAGGTTTTGTGGTGAAATGCTCGAGTATTATCGCAACGACGACCGTGTGATGGAAGTAGCCGGGGCTTGTTTGTCGAATAAGTTTACCAGGAACTCAAAATATTCCTATTTCTTTTCCGATTGGGATCACATCTGGGGGTGGGCAACCTGGAAACGCGCTTGGAAGCTCTACGACTATTCCATGACGCGTTACCCTGAGATTGTGGAAAAAGGGCTACTTATACATAACTACACTTCAATCTACGAACAGTATTACATGGAGCATTTGTTGCACCGTGCGTATTATGAAAATGATAAAGTAACCTGGTGGGATATTCAATGGGGATTCGCCAGGAAGATCAATTCCGGATTGGTTGCAGTACCAACGAAAAACCTGGTCATCAATCTGGGTTTTGGGAGCGACGCCACCAACACAACGGATGGTTCACAATTTGCTAAAATGAAAATTGAGAGGATGGAGTTCCCGTTAAAACATCCCGAGTTTGTGATGCGCGATAGAATCATCGACGATGAAATGTTCCGGAAATATTCTACTACACCTTTGTCCCGGCTGAGAGGCAGGATAAAGTATATCACTCCAACATGGTTTTACGATTTCTTCAAGAAGGTCGGGCGGGCGAGCCTTTGAGTTTCACGACGAAATTATAATGAACATATTCGACTTAACAATCAACAAAGCCATGATATAAACATAAGAAACAACGATGACTCATCAGACCCCTCCCATATTGTTTTTAGTCTTTGGCCGTCCCTCAACCACAAAAATTGTTTTTGAAGAGATACGGAAAGCCAAACCACGACGGCTTTTTATTGCGGCAGATGCTGCCAGGAAAGATAGAATAGGTGAAAAAGAAAGGTGCCAGGCTACAAGAGAGGTCGTGTCGAACGTGGATTGGGACTGTGAAGTGAAGACACTGTTTCGTGACCAACACCTTGGATGTGGGAGAGCTGTATCGGAAGCAATCACGTGGTTCTTTGACCACGTCGAGGAAGGCATCATCCTTGAAGATGACACCAAACCTTCGCCTGAGTTTTTCGACTTTTGTGCCGAAATGCTGGCGCACTATAGAAATGATACTCGCGTAATGCACATTGCTGGAACATCGTATTCAAATCGGTTTACGAGCGATTCGCCATACTCGTATTTCTTTTCAGATTGGGGTGATTATGTCTGGGGATGGGCGACGTGGAAGCGTGCCTGGAAACATTTTGATTACTCTATGACATGCTTCCCAGAGGTCATGGAAAAAGGATTACTCACCAGTAATTACACTTCTATCTACGAACGGTATTATATGGAGGTCATGCTAAATCGTTCTTACTATGAAAACGATGGCGTCACCTGGTGGAGCGTGCAATGGGGGTTTGCGAGAAAGATAAATTCAGGACTCGTGGCAGTTCCCACAAGGAACATGGTTATCAATCTTGGCTTTGACGACGAGGCCACCAACACAACTGACGGATCTCAGTGGAACGAGATGAAGTATGAGAAGATGCAATTCCCATTGAACCATCCCCAGTTTATGATGCGTGATCGAGCAATCGATGAAGAAGTATTTCTAAAATATTCGACAACTCCGCTTACCAGGCTTAAGGGCAAGATCAAATACATCACACCAACCTGGTTCTACGATTTTTTCAAAAACGTAGCACGACGTTACTTATCGCTTTTTTTGATAGATGAGTATATCCCTACAGTTATAAGTTATTGTAGTATTTGAACAGGCTTGATTTCCGCATTTTGTAAGAGTCAATAAGTCGCCTAATTCAGGCGCATACTCGACTTGATGTTATCGAGCGATACAAGTACCACGGAGATGGATCTGATGTGACCGTTGAATTCCGCATCAGTCATTGACATCTGCTTGCGTTGCCCATCAGCAAAGTAAATAAGCTGTACGCGATCGTTATGGCGGTGTCTGATGAAATCATTAGAAGTGTCCGTCATTGAATGGTCGATGACGGTGCGCAGTCGTATAAGTGAATTGATTTCTTCTGTGATCGTAGGAAAAAGTTGAAGTAGCTGTGGGAAAAACTGAAACAGGACCTCCATTAGAATGTGCGACTTTGAAGCAAAGCTCAGGCCGGCGTTGGTGAATACAGAACTAAGGATGAACTTTTGCTTAATCTCGTCGTGGTTAAAGAAGCAAGACAACGTCTCCGCGAGCTTCATCTCAATGGAAATTGTGCCATCGATGATACGGCCCCGAAAGTATGAAGCTTTCTCATTGTACGTCGTGATGTATATAGTTTCCTCGTTAAGTAGATGCTCCTTTCGTAGTTCCATGAAGGTTCCGTGTTTAGTTAGAATCAAAAAATACGAGCCACAAAAGCATAAATTCGAACGCATGGATAACGCCAATGCATTCCAAAAAGCCCTCCGAAATTAGTCAAAATTAGAATATTTCAAACGCGAAATCTTGTGAAAACCAATCGCAGCCGACGTGCGTCCACCTCTCAGACTAAGTTCGAAATGTCGTCGATAATTTCCTTGTTGTCTCTACAAAGAAAAAGAATAGCGCCGACGATCAGACCCCGGATATAATATACCAGTCCACGCGTCGCGAAAAGGGGCCACCTCCTAATGCCTCCAGCCATCACCCTCCACATTGAAAAACTTTTTACGTTGTGCAGCATCATGTTGAAACAAAAGCGCCGTGAGTAGCCGGATCTCATCAGACGGATGTATACTTCCGGAATTGCCCGATAGGCAATAGTTAAAGTCCATTTCGGGTCTTTATCTGTAAAGCCAATGCCCATTGCACACTCCGTGAACAACGTTGAGGTCACAATGAAAGAACCACGCGCGGCGCAATAGGCAACCCAAAACGCCTGCGACGCCATGTTGTTCGCACTATCCGGCCACACTGCGAATGCCTGATGAACCAGGTCGGTTCGATAAACGGCTGATGAAATAAAAAGCACGCCTCCCATGTGGTGCTCAAGAAATGTTTCAAACTCAGAAGCGCCGTCTATGCTGAGCTTATCAGTAGTGTTGTCAAACCACCGTTCTTGCAAAATCTTGTTAGTATTCACATCGCGGCCATAGCCATTCAACAAGATAAGTGACAAATGCGCGTGTTCTTTGACTTTACCAACGATGTATTGGATAGCGCCCCGCTCGATAGCATCATCGTCGCCAAGCGACCATACAAACTTGCTTGTTGCTTGTCCGATGCAATACACGATGTTGGCCATGGGACCAATGTTGTGATCATTTCGATTGGTCGTGAAAGAAATTCTTCCTTCAAAACGACGGCGCCAGTTGGCTATAACGTCAGCCGTGCTGTCGTTAGAACAATTGTCACTTACGACAATGTCGCATTCGTCTTCAAAGCCTTCCAACTCTGCGGAGAGCCAATTAAGCTGAGCGTCAAGCATCGAGGCCCTGTTGTAGGTAGGGATCGAAATCGTAAGAAGTTTGGCCATGGTTATTATAGTATTTGGGTATGCGGGGAATACTAACAAAACCTCAATTGCTGCATAGGTCCATCAACAACATAATGCCTAACTAACCGTGACCACGACAAATCGAGTGCCTTTTGGTGAAATTACAAAATGAATTGTTGTTAATCGCCGACTTTCGTCTTAGAAATTCATGACTTTTCTCATTAGGCTCAAAGTGCATGGATAACTTCTTCGTTGAAGGACTTCGCAAAGATTCATCCAAGAAATGGGAAATCGTCACACTTGAATTCTGCCACGCCTTTGCCCGGTTGAACCAACGTCGCGGTTTTTTGTACGGATCACACGTTTGCAGTAAGATCAATTTATGAAAACGGCAGCAATCAGTGGATAATACAAATGAATTTTGAGAGGCTTGGTGACTTTGCCAGTCTTAAAGGCAAAGGTTTTGCAGCCGAGTGAAAACGGCGCGCCCGTGATATCACCACTGGACATAATGAAAACCGCCAACGTGAAAAGAAGTGGGCCCAGCTGGGAACGATCCAGCGACCCTCAGATTATGAGTCTGATGCTCTAACCAGCTGAGCTATGGGCCCTTTTCGGGAGTGCAATGTTAGGAAATTTGAAACTAATTTCCCCAACGCAATAATTAGTTTTTCATTTTTCCGTCGATAATTCCTGAGTTTGCTCCTTCCACCACAAGAAGGCTTCAGTTGAGATTTTAGAAATTTGAAAATGGAAACGGTTAGTCCATATTTGAATTCATAAACTGCCGAATTGTGAAGCACAACACCTCAATAAAGAACCTCATTTTTGACCTCGGAGGAGTTATTCTCGATCTCTCGATCGATCAAACTATGGAGCAATTTTCTGCGTTGTCGGGTTTGGACAAGCAAAAAGTGAATGACCTTTATGCATCGACACCTGGATTTGAGACATATGAACGTGGACTGATGAGCGACACCGATTTCAGAAATTTCGTCAGAGAGGTGTTCTCCGTTCAATCATCGGATGAAGAGATCGATTCGTGCTGGAATGCAATGCTTCTGGGACTTCCAATTAGAAAGTTAAGTCTTCTGCAGAACCTGAAAACGAAATATTCGGTATATCTGTTGAGCAACACAAACAGCATTCATTTGAACCATATCAATCAAATAATGTTGCCCGGGGTCACACATCCTGGGAACTCGCTGGACACGTACTTCCACCGGGCGTATTATTCACATGTAATGAAAAAGAGGAAGCCTAACGCAGATATTTTTGAACAAGTGTTGAATGAAAATTCCTTATTGGCTCACGAAACTTTATTTCTAGACGACAACCTTGCTAACATAGAAGGCGCAAAACAACTAGGCATTCAAACTGTTCATGTCGTCACCCCGGATCTAATACTTAGCTATTTCGATGAACAGTGATCAACGGCGGGTAGCCCTCCAGATCGTCCTTTTACTATTAACACTCATTTGCACAACGATAGCAGGTGCAGAATGGACGAATGGTAAGTCTATTTATATGAAGGACTACACGTGGAGTGATTTCTTTAGCGGCTTTCACTTCTCAATTCCGTTCCTAGCGATACTCACTGTCCATGAGCTCGGTCACTACTTCATGGCAAAATACCATAAGGTCAAAGTAACGTTACCATACTACATTCCAATGCCCCCGTTTCCATTTTCAATAGGAACGATGGGTGCAGTGATCCGCATGGGCAAGGTTTATTCTAAGAAACAAAACTTTGACATAGGACTCGCCGGTCCTTTGGCTGGCTTTATGGCGGCATTAGTTGTTTTGTTCTATGGTTTTACTCACCTGCCCGAGCCGGAATACATTTTTACTATTCACCCAGAGTACGAACAGTATGGTTTGGGTTATGCCGATCATGTGTATGACGATCTTCCGACAATGACTGATGTGATTCTCGGAAAGAACATACTCTTCATATTATTCGAAAAGTTCGTAGCAGATCCGGGTCGTATCCCAAATCCACACGAGCTTTTTCACTATCCTTATCTACTTGCCGGATTCTTATCGCTTGTATTCACCTGGCTCAACCTGTTGCCCATTGGTCAACTTGACGGGGGTCATGTAGTTTATGGCCTATTCGGATTCCGAATTCATAAGATTATAGCAACGATCATTTTTTTTGCACTGCTGCTGTATGCCGGAATTGGTGCTATAGATCTGTCACAAGATTCGAAGAATTTAGCAGGGTGGATCGGAGGTTCGTTCCTGTTTCTCTATTTATCCCTCGGTGGGCTGGGTTTGCCAAGGAAAGATACACTAATGTATGCACTGCTGATCCTTGCATTCATGCTTATTGTAAGCTGGATGTTTCCAACGGTACATGGATATTCCGGATGGCTAGTGTTTATATTTATATTGGGGGGATTTATTGGTATTCAGCATCCACCTTCTGAGATAGAGGAACCACTCGATGACAAGCGAATAGTATTGGGTTGGATCGCTCTGTTTATTTTTGTGATCTGCTTTAGTCCCGCCCCAATAGAAATACAGTAGCAGGGTGTTACTTCGAACGAGCTTTTTTCCATTTAGCAGGCTTTGAGGCTTTATGGTTTCCGGGCTTGACGGATTTTTCATTCAAAAGCAAGACTGCAAGCGCCGATGCAATTTTTTCTTCATCATCATTCGGGGAAGAGATCAAATGACTTGACGAGAAAAAGTTCTCAACGAAACGGGTATCAAAGTTACCAGACCTGAATGCTTCGTGCTGCATCACAAATCGGCAGAAACCCAAAGTTGTTTCTAAACCCGTAATATCATATTCATCGATAGCTCTTATCATTTTCTCAATGGCAGCACTTCTTGTATCCGCGTGACATATCAATTTCGCGATCATCGGATCATAATAAAATGGAATTTCCATTCCCTTCTCAAATCCGTCGTCAACACGAACGCCGGCTCCTTGAGGTCGCGTGTATGTTCTTAGTACACCGATGTCCGGAAGAAAGTTGTTTGAGGGATCTTCAGCATACACGCGTGCTTCGATGGCGTGTCCATTAATCTTGATATCATCCTGCTTAAATGGAATAAGTTCCCCTTGAGCAATTTGTATTTGAAGCTTTACCAGATCCAAACCAGTTATCTGTTCCGTTACCGGATGTTCAACCTGAAGGCGCGTATTCATTTCCAGGAAATAGAAGTCGAGCCTTTCGTCCAGAATAAATTCAACTGTACCGGCATTATAGTAGCCACACGACTTAGCCACCCTTATGGCTGCTTCTCCCATTAATTTTCTCTTGTCAGGTGTAAGCACGCTTGATGGAGCTTCTTCAATAACCTTTTGATGCCTTCTTTGAATTGAACACTCGCGTTCAAATAAATGAACAACATTACCGTGCTGATCGCCAAGAATCTGGAATTCAATATGGCGGGGCTTACTGATATACTTTTCGATAAAAACCGAACCATCGCCAAAAGCCGACTTGGCCTCGCTGGTGGCACGATCCATCTGTTCATTGAATTCTTCTTCACCCTCCACTACGCGCATGCCTTTGCCACCACCACCTGCGCTTGCTTTAATCAAAATCGGATACCCAATTTTTTTCGCGACCGCTTTTGCGGCCTTCAGGTCAGTTATTGGTTCTGCAGTACCGGGAACCAGAGGCACGTTAAATTTGCTTACTGCAGCCTTAGCAGCCAGTTTACTGCCCATGATCTCGATGGCTTTCGGCGATGGACCGATAAAAATAATTCCACTGTCTATAGCCAACTGCGCAAAGTCTTCATTCTCAGAAAGAAAGCCGTACCCTGGGTGGATAGCATCAGCTCCGGTTAATTTTGCAGCATCAATGATCTTATCCATTCGCAGATAGGATTCTGACGAAGGGGCAGCACCGATGCCAATTGCTTCGTCGGCATATCGCACGTGTAACGCCTGCCGGTCTGCTTCGCTAAAAACTGCGACGGTCTTTATCCCCATTTCGCGAGCAGTTCTCATGACCCGAAGAGCAATTTCTCCCCGGTTTGCCACTAAAATTTTTTGAATTTTTCCCACCAAATAGGCTTAAAACACAATGCTAAGCATAATTTATACACACGCAAAGGGATCGAAAGGTCAAAAAGACCCGTTTTTTGCTTATTTTTGCCGCAATTTTAACTCAACTGTGACGCTATGGTAGATTTGTTTGAGAAACTTAGAATGGAGGCTGGTGCACTAGCCAAGTATTCACACCTTCCGGAGGACTATTTTTTCTTCCCGAAACTTGAGGGCGAGATTGGCCCCAGGATGAAATTCAATGGCCGCGAGGTCCTGAACTGGAGCTTGAATAACTATTTAGGACTTGCAAACCATCCTGAAGTGCGTAAAGCAGACGCGGATGCGGCAGCGCAATATGGCCTCGGCTTACCAATGGGTGCCCGCATGATGTCTGGTAACTCCACCAATCACCTTGACTTCGAACGCCAGTTGGCAGAGTTTGTAAAGAAGGAAGACGTGATGCTTTTGAATTTTGGGTACCAGGGCGTAGTTTCCATCATTGATGCTTTGGTTGATCGTAAGGACGTGATTGTGTATGATGCGGAATCACATGCGTGTATAATTGACGGGGTGAGGTTGCATATCGGAAAGCGCTTTGTTTACACGCATAACGATATGGATAGTCTCGTGAAGCAATTGCAAAGGGCAACTAAGCTCGCGGACGAAACCGGCGGCGGTATTCTGGTCATAACGGAAGGGGTATTCGGAATGTCGGGAAAGCAGGGTGATCTTAAAGGTGTCGTAGAATTAAAGAAGAAATACAATTTCAGGTTATTCGTTGATGATGCACACGGATTTGGAACGATGGGAGAAACGGGCGCCGGCACAGGAGAAGAACAAGGTGTACAAGATGATGTAGATCTGTATTTCTCGACATTTGCTAAATCTATGGCAAGCATTGGCGCGTTCGTGGCCGGTGATCAAAAGATCCTTAAGTATTTAAGATATAGTGTTCGTTCACAGATCTACGCTAAGAGCTTACCTATGCCTCTTGTCGTAGGGGGAATGAAGAGGCTCGAACTTCTGCGTACAAAGCCTGAGTTAAAGGCAAATTTGTGGAAGATCGTAAGAGCTATGCAGGACGGTCTGAAGGCACGTGGATTCAATGTTGGAGGAACCAATTCACCTGTTACACCAGTACTCTTCAAGGGTGGCGTAGGAGAGGCCGCGAACATGGCTATGGACCTGCGCGAGAACTTCAACATTTTCTGCTCAGTGGTAATATATCCAGTTGTTCCTAAGGACGTTATCATGTTCCGGATCATTCCGACTGCCGCACACACTGTCGAGGATGTTGAGCTCACGCTTGACGCATTCTCTAAGCTAAAAGAGAAGCTTGATAATGGGTTTTATAAGGAAGAAGCGTTAGTGTCAGTGACCAAGGGAATGTAAAAAAAAGGCTTTTTGAGTGGTTTTTTTAGGTTTTTATTTAACTTGGCAGTAAGAAACTAATTTCTAATCCTAAAATTCTAATAAAATGCAAAAGTTTGAAGAGCTCAAGAATCTCATTGCTTCGTTAGAAGGAGATGCTGACAAATTTTATAACAAAGGCAATAGTGCGGCCGGTACCCGTGTAAGAAAGGGTATGCAAGACCTTAAGAATCTCGCACAAGAAATTCGCGCTGAAGTTCAGGAGATCAAAAATAAGGCCTAATCAGGCTTAACATCTAAAAGTCTTATTAATAGGGGATAGCACTCGCTATCCCTTATTTTTTTGCCTGTAGGCTGGTTATTTTACTTTCCAATCCCTTTGATGCTCTTACCAACGGCAACCTTACGAAAGGATTGCAGAGTCCCATGACCGACAACAGGTATTTGATCCCAACTGGGTTGCCTTCTTCATACATAGGTCCATTGATTTCCAGCAATTTAGAAAGCTCCCTGTTAGCGGCGACATGATTACCTGCGAAGGCGCTCTCCTTAATCTTTTTGAAGCCAGTGGGAAAGGCGTTCGCCAAAACTGAAATAACCCCCTGACCTCCCATAGCATACAGTGCTGCAGTCCACAAATCATCACCGGACAGCAATAAAAAACCTTTTGGCATGTACTTCGCAATCTTCATACACTGTTCAAGATTTGCAGATGCTTCCTTGACGCCAATGATATTGCTATGATTAGCTAGCCGCAGTGTGGTATCTGCCGTCATATTCGAAGCCGTTCGGCCTGGGATATTGTATAGAATCAGCGGTACAGGCGACTTGTCAGCGATCGTTTCAAAATGCTGACAGATACCTTCCTGCGAAGGCTTATTGTAATAAGGGCTGACAGACAGTAATGCGTCCACCCCTGTAAAGTCAGTGCCCGTAACCGACTCCAACACATGGCTTGTATCGTTACCACCTATACCATATACTATAGGGAGCTTCTTAGGATTATTCTTTTTGACAAACTGAAGCACTTCACTCTTTTCCTCTTCAGAACACGTCGTGGATTCACCCGTCGTACCCATCACCACATAATAATCCACTCCCTTTGCTGTATGAGTTAGTAGTTTTTTTAACGACTTGTAATCAACTTCCAATGTATCCGTGAATGGCGTCACCAAAGCAACCCCTGTTCCGTAAAATTTTTTCATTTTAAAATTCAATTTTTACATTCTCAATTTAGTTCATAAGGATTTCAGCAGTGAACAAACGTCAGTTCATTTCAAAAGGGCTGTGTACTTGTACATTGTCTCAATCATCGCTTTAATATTTCCGACCGACTCGACCATAAACTCGAAATAGGACGTTCCATCGTCCCAAGACTTACCGACGCGACACTTTGCTTTGCTCAGTGCCAGCAAATGAAGAATCAGAGGATTGGGCGTAGCATCAAGGTAATAGAGAAAATCAAAGGATGTATCTGCGAATTTGAGCGCGCCAGATGACGTTATGTTTCCCCAGAATGACAAATCCTTTTCTGTAAAAAAATCGAATTTGAATTCGTAGTTGTCCTTGTTTTCAGGCAGAAATTCAATGACAGTCACCTGTTTCCCATCCTGCTCAAATTTCTTTATCAGGTCCTTTACGTTATCATGTTTCACTTTGTCTTCCACACTGAAAATGATACCTATCTGATGCGCCTTTTTATAAGGCACGTTTGTTCTCGGAGTCTTATTGTTCCTTAGCAGCATGTTGGTCCTGTATTTCAGGAAATTGAGCTTCATTGCTGTCATCTGTTCAACCCGTCATTAATTTTTCAAATTCCTCCTCCGAGATTATTTTAACGCCAAGTTTTTCGGCCTTCTCCTTTTTGGATGGTCCCATGTTATCACCAGCCAGCAAGTAATCCAATTTTCCGGAAACCGAGGAAAGAATTCGACCTCCATTCTTAATTATTATCTCCTGAAGCTGCTCGCGTTCATAGTTCTTAAAGACGCCCGAGATCACAAAAGACTTGTTACCCAAGACTTCACTGATTTTTTCCGGTTCTTTCGCAGTACTCTCCATTGCCAAGCCGGACTTCCGGAGCCGCTCGACTTCCCTTTGACTTTCAGACTTGCGAAAGAACTGATAGACGCTATCGGCAATTTTTTCTCCCACTTCGGGTGCGGCAAGCAGGTCCTCCAGAGATGCATCTTTTATTCTATCGATCGACTTGAAATGACGAGCAATTTTTTCAGCTACAGTCTTTCCAACGTATCGAATCCCAATAGCAAAGAGAACACTTTCAAACGGAACAGACTTGGATTTTTCAATGCCATCCAACAAGTTCTTCACTGACTTGTCTTTGAAGCCCTCAAGGCGAAGTAAATCTTCGCGCTTTAGGTCGTATAGATCCGCCGGGCTTTTTACAAGCTTCAGTTCATAAAGCTGTTCAATAGTCTTTTCACCAAGCGAATCGATGTCCATCGCCTTGCGCTGAATAAAATGCTCGATTCGTCCGCATATCTGTGGCGGGCATCCCGTGATGTTGGGACAATAGTAGGCTGCTTCACCTTCTTCTCTTACCAATTTGGTCCCACATTCCGGGCACTTACCTATATACACAACGGGGGCGCTGCTTTTTTTTCTCTTTGAAAGGTCTACTGCTGTAACCTTCGGGATGATTTCGCCTCCCTTTTCCACGAACACATAGTCGCCAATCCTCAGATCCAGCCGGGCGATTTCATTGGCATTGTGAAGCGAAGCACGTTTTACGGTCGTTCCTGCTAGAAATACCGGCTCAAGTTCAGCTACAGGGGTCACGGCTCCCGTCCTGCCAACCTGATAGGTGATACCGTTTAATTTCGTACTGGTGCTTTCCGCCTTATACTTAAATGCGATTGCCCATCGTGGGCTCTTGGCCGTAAATCCCAATTGTCTTTGTTGCTCAAGACTATTAACCTTGATTACAACACCGTCCGTTTCCAGTGGAAGGTCAAGTCGTTTTGTCTCCCATTCCTGAATATATTCTATTACCTCGCTGATGTTATTACACTTACGATAGGTAGGGGACACGTTGAATTTCCAGGTCTCCAGCAGTATTATACTTTTTTCATGCGACGTAACTGCAACATCATCCAGATAAAGAGCGTACGCAAAGCAGTCCAGCTTTCGGCGCGCTACTTCCGTGGAGTTTTGCATCTTCACCGTCCCAGATGTTGTATTCCTGGCATTAGCATAACGTTCTTCTCCTATGTCCTCCCTCTCTTTGTTCAATTGCGCAAAGATGTTCTTTGGCATAAAGACTTCACCACGGACTTCAAATGATGCAGGTACATTTTTCCCTTTAATTACTAACGGAATACTTTTGATGGTTTTTACATTGGGTGTAA
>DATHIE010000596.1:0-7483 GCA_035316905.1 Chryseolinea sp.
CCTAATGGTGATTGCAACGTTTCGTGCGTCTTCCAATTGCGCAGGTTTGTTGGTGAAGAACACCAACAAAGGCGGGGTAGTGCGAGCAGCAGTTGGTGAGGGGGACCAATATCACGTTGAGTTGGTTTCTACGTCGGGCCGAAATGCTTCTACAATAATTTCCACCTTTTCGGGTTTTGCCTTATTCCCTTCCATCGTCATGTGTTCACATGCCCTTGTTGGTGTTCTTCACCAGCAAGCGCACACACGTGAAAGTACTACAACCTTAACTCTTATGCCCACACACCTAATGGTGATTGCAACGTTTCGTGCGTCTTCCAATTGCGCAGGTTTGTTGGTGAAGAACACCAACAAAGGCGGGGGATAAATGCGCAAGAATTTGCTCGGAAAGAAATGGGTATATTCGAGCTGCTATAGGTCCAAATGTTGCAACTCGCAGGCACGGTTAGTGAACAACATAATCTCCAAGTAATGAAAAAAGCATTTCTTTTTTTTGTGATCGTGGTGTTATCGACACAATTGACTGCCCAACCGAATAAAGTAGATAGTTTAGCGGCCTTACTGAGTAAGACAACAGATACTACCAGGGTTAATATTTTAAACGAATTAACCAAAGCACTATGGTATTCTCAGCTGGACAGTGCCGTGGCCTATAATAACATGGCTCTTCAACTCGCTGATAATCTCTCTTTCAAGAAGGGAATTGCAGAAGCCAATCGTTGCCGTGGGGTGATTCTTAATTTTAGAGGCGACACTGCCAGTATGTTCTATTTAGCAAAAGCGCTATCAATTTTCACGGAGTTAGGGAACAAAAGAGGCATTGCTGCAACATTAAATAATCAGAATGGTATTTATATGGCTCAAGGGCAACTTTCAAAAGCATTGGACGTCCTTTTTCAGTCACTCAAACTTTTTAACGAAATGCAGGATAAGGAAGCAGTGGGAGCTGTTACCAACCAGATTGGGGTCAATTACGAAGGTCAAAATGATTATACCACGGCACTGGAGTACTTTTTGAAAGCATTAACCATTCGCAGGGAAATTGGTGATGAGCACGGTGTGGCCTTTACACTTACCAGGATTGGCGACATGTATTTTAAATTAAGCCAGCTTCAACAGGCGCTCGATTATTATCAGCAATCTCTTAAGTTGGCGCAAACTATAGAGAGCAATAACCTCATGATCAATACAGCAATGGGAATAGGAAAGGTTTACCAACAATTAGGGAACTATAATGAAGCGCTCAATTATTTCAAACTGTCTCTGAAGTCAGAACAGAATTATTATGGGAATGATAAAAGTGCCACCTCATACATTCTTATCGGTGAAACTTACATGGCATTGAAGGACTACTCACTCTCTTTAATCAATTTTAAGAAGGCGCTTGAAATCTCTTCTCAAGGGAATGAATACGAAAAAACCGTGAGCCTGCATTATATCGGCAGGGTCTATTTTGCTCAACATCATTATCCGGAAGCATTGGAGAATTGTTTCAGCAGCCTCAAGATTGCCAAACAACAAAAATTTCAACAAATTATGGCAGATGTCAATCTGACTTTGTCGCAGATCTATGCGGCTACGAAAGACTATCGCAACGCCTATGATCATCACTTGCAGTTTGCAGCAGCAAAAGATTCTGTTCAACTTGAAGATCTTAATCAAAGGCTGGCTGCTTTGCAACAGTCCTTTGAATTAAAGAATAAGCAGACTCAAATTGACCTCCTGAACAGGGATAAGCAATTACAGGAGAGTGAAATTACCCGGCAAAAACAGCAGCGCTATGCATTTATAGCCGGCATCATTCTTTTCATTGTATTGATAATTGTACTAATTAGCAGAAATAGACAAAAACAAAAGTCCAATACTTTATTAAAAGAGCAAAAACAAGAAATACAGAATACATTATCAGAACTTAAAGCCACTCAATCCCAACTCATCCAATCCGAAAAAATGGCATCGCTCGGTGAACTCACGGCAGGTATTGCTCATGAGATCCAAAATCCGTTAAATTTTGTCAATAACTTTTCGGAATTGAATTCGGAGTTGATGAGTGAATTGAAGGAGGCGGCAGAAAATGGAAATCTCGCCGAAATAACAAATCTTGTCAACGATATCAGGGAAAACGAAGGGAAGATCAATCACCATGGTAGACGCGCTGATGCCATTGTAAGGAGCATGCTACAGCATTCACGAAAGAGCACTGGTCAGAGGGAATTGACAGACATGAATTTGTTGTGTGATGAATACCTGCGACTGGCTTATCATGGCATGCGCGCAAAAGACAAGACGTTTAGTATTAAAATCACAACGGATTTCGATCCGTCGATGGGGAAACAGATGCTGATCGTCCAGGACATAGGGAGGGCCATTTTGAACCTCATCAATAATGCGTTTCATGCGGCGAATGAAAAACAAAAGTTGAATCTGGCCAACTACGAGCCTACCGTGTCGGTATCTTCAAAAAGACTATTTGATAAAATTGAAATCAGCGTAAAGGACAATGGTACAGGCATCCCTGAAGATGTAAAAGACAAAATCTTTCAGCCTTTCTTTACCACCAAACCAACGGGGCAGGGAACAGGACTGGGATTGAGCCTATGTTATGATATTGTAAGGGCACATGGCGGATATTTAAATGTTGAGACAAAGGTGGGAGAAGGCAGCACGTTCACCATCCGACTACCAGCAGGATAGCAATCCACAAACTGTTTCGGTGAGTACAAAAAATGAACGGAGAGAAAGTCTTATCGTGTAAGTTCACTTGCCCTTGTTGGTGTTCTTCACCAACAAGCGCACACCCGCGAGAGCACTACGACCTTCACTCTCATGGCCGCACAAAATGGTGATTCCAACGTTTCGTGCGTCTTCCTATTGCGCAGGTTTGTTGGTGAAGAACACCAACAAAGGCCGGGGAATGACTGGACTAGGCAAGGTTCCGAGTTATAACTACATTTAATCTCATGCAAAACACCATCCTCCTCTGCCTCCTTTGCGTTGCAGTAACCTCGCTTCAGGCACAAAAGAAAATAAACTCGCCGGAAATCGGAGTAGTCCAAAATATCGAAAACGACAGCTTGCTTCATGCATTTGGTTACCGCTGCCTTGTGGAGTCTACGGCTAGAATACTTTCACCCATAAATGTTTCCGATAGTCAATTCAAGGCCCATCTGCAAACGATCAAAAAATCGCATGTTCCATTATTAGCTTGCAATCTTTTTATCCCCGCGAATTTAAAAGTCGTGGGGCCGTCTATCGATGAATCAGCCATACTGAAGTATGTCGAAATCGTATTTCAACGCGCACAAACCGCCGGACTTAAAATGATCGTCTGGGGAAGTGGTGGATCGCGTGGAGTCCCCGAGGGATTTGATCACGCGCGAGCGATGGAACAATTCATTTCGATCGCCCGGGAAATCGTAATGATGGCAGCAAAGTATGATATTGTACTTGCACTAGAAAGTCTGGACCATACGGAGTGTAATTTTATTACAACGACGAAGGAGGCCCTTGAAGTTGTAAAGGTGATAAATCACAAGAATCTTAGGTTATGTGTCGATATCTATCACATGCTTAAAGAAGGAGAGTCGCCGGACATAATCTCAGAAACAAAAAAATATTTGGTTTACTGCGAGATTGCAGAGAAGGAAGGGCGCACGCCACCCGGTGTACATGGTGATGATTTCAGGCCTTATTTTACCGAACTTAAAAAAGTTGGATATAAGGGAAAGATCGTTCTGGAGTGCAGATGGGGAGACGTGGCCTCGCAAGGTGCTATGGCTTATGAGGAACTCCGTAAACAGATCGACGACGTGTACAAGAATTAGGTAAGAATTCATCCATCAACCTACAACCATTTGCCGCCCTTGTTGGTGTTCTTCACCAACAAGCGCACACACGCGAAAGCACTACAACCTTCACTTTCATGCCCACACATCTAAAGGAGATTGCAACTTTTTGTGTGTCTTCCCATTGCGCAGGTTTGTTGGTGAAGAACACCAACAAAGGCAGGGGCGCTTACACCTTCACTCTCATGCCCACACACCTAAGGGCGATTGCAACGTTTGTGCGGCTTCCCATTGCACAGGTTTGTTGGTGAAGAACACCAACAAAGGCCGATGGCCGTACGAGTAAAAAATAAGTACGCCGTCGGATTCATTATACCATAATCGCTGCGTTTTATGTAAGTTAGCTAGTGGATAGAACTGCTTATGCACTTTTGTTCGTCTAATCTTATTTCGGATGGATTGCTTTAGAGGTCGCTCGGTTTTTTTTGTGCTGCTGGTGGCGGGGTTGCAGTTGTTTTCTTGTTCGCCTGATCTTCCGCACGATGTTTCAGAAGCGTATAACAACCTTCCTGAAGAGTTGGATTATAACCTTCATGTAAAACCAGTATTGTCTGATAAATGTTTTTCCTGTCATGGTCCGGATAAGGCTAAACAAAAAGCCGGCTTGCGTCTGGATATGAAAGAGTCAGCCTATGATGAGCTTCAGGAAAGCCCTGGCAAAGTAGCGATCGATCCAGGTGATTTAAATGGCAGTGAATTATTTCATCGCATTATGTCTTCCGATCCGGAGTATAGGATGCCTTCGATCAAATCACATCTTACTCTTTCATCGAAAGAAAAAGCGATCCTGATAAAATGGATAGAACAAGGAGCAGAATATAAACCGCACTGGGCATTTGTAAAACCTGAGAAGGCTGACCTGCCAAAGGTGAACAATGACGATTGGATCATAAACCCAATTGACAATTTTATTTTACATACACTGGAAGTCGAAAACATTCAACCTTCGAAACAGGCTGAAAAGGAATTGCTATTGAGAAGGATATCCTTGGATCTTACAGGCCTTCCACCGACGCTAGAGGAAATAGACGCTTTTGTTGACGATAATTCTCCGGACGCGTATGAAAAGCAAGTTGACCGGTTACTGAATTCAGTCCACTATGGAGAAAAAATGACCGTCGATTGGTTGGATCTTGCCCGCTTTGCCGATTCGCATGGGTACACAGTCGACCGAATCATAGACATGTCGCCTTACCGTGATTGGGTCATTCAGGCTTTTAATAAAAATTTCCCTTATGATAAATTCATTCACTGGCAATTGGCGGGTGACCTTATGCCTGATCCAACAAAAGAAATGCTAATTGCTACTGCGTTTAATCGTATCCATCAACAAAATATGGAGGGAGGAATAATCGATGAAGAGTTCAGGACTGAATATGTTATAGACAGAACCAATACCACCGGCGTTGCTTTTATGGGCCTTACGGTCGGATGTGCAAGGTGTCATGATCATAAGTTTGATCCCATTTCACACAAGAATTATTATGAGCTGTTCAGTTTCTTTAACAACATAAAGGAAGCAGGACAAATTTCATGGGATGATGCCATGCCTTCTCCTACCATTCTGCTTCCTTCAGCGGAGCAAGAAAAGATTACGCAGTTCATTAAAAGTAACGTCACGGAGCAGGAAAACAAGATTGCGCAACTGGCAAAAAGATCCGAGCCAGATTTTAAAAAATGGATTCAGTCAAAAGGATATAGATATCTCGAAAGAGAAAAACTTCCGCAGGCCGGACTACAGGGTTATTTCAACTTTGAAAACGGTTCATTGAAAAATGTGTTTCATCCGAATCAAGCCGGTGTTATGAAACGAGAGCTGGGCAGTGTTCCGGGAGACAAACCCATTTTCGAAAATAGATCAGGGGGAAAAGTTCTTGTTTTGAATGGCGATGAATGGCTTGACCTGAATCCCCTTGGTGTGTTCAGAAAATCGGAGCCGTTTACAATAGGCATCACTGTATTCATTCCGAAAGAACTGAAGGAAGGAGTCATCTTTCACAAAAGTGTGGCTGAACGTTTATATAATTTCCGCGGATACAACCTTTACCTCCGGGACGATAAACTTCAGTTGAGTTTAGCACATGCTGCTCCGTCCAATGCGATTACTAAAGTCACGAGGCAGCCGATATCTCGGGATCAATGGATACAATTGATTATGACGTACGACGGTTCATCCAAAGCAAGTGGTTTAAAATTATTTCAGGATGGCAAACAACTTGAAATGGAAACCACAATGGACCAATTATCAAAAGACATCCTTTTATATTCCAAGGATCAACCCGGTCTGCAGATTGGTGCCTGGAACAGGGGATGGGGAATTAAAGGAGGAAAGGTGGATGACATCCTCGTATACAACAGAGTATTAACTGAATTTGAAATCAAAATTATTTCGGGACAAAACACCTGGGCATCCGTTGTTTCGAAACTACCTGAACAGTTGTCTGAAGAGGAGCTTAACGCATTAAGGACATACTACGTGGCGGCAGTAAGTCCCGAAAGCGTGGCAGCTCAGCAAGAACTGAAACGGATGCGTTCTACCCTATCGGATTCTACTGAGAAGACAAAAGAAGTCATGGTTATGCAAGAAATGCCGGAGCGAAGGAAAGCCTACATTCTGGAAAGAGGTAATTATGATCAATTTGGAGAAGAAGTTTTTCCCAGTGTTCCAGAGTCTATTTTACCTTTTCCGAAGGATTTGCCGAAGAACCGTTTAGGGTTGGCCATGTGGCTAACGGATACAAATCATCCCCTCACTGCAAGAGTAGCTGTGAATCGTTATTGGCAAAATTTCTTTGGAACAGGTTTGGTTAAAACAGCGGAAGATTTTGGCAATCAAGGTGAACTTCCTAGTCACCTGGAATTGCTTGACTGGATGGCGGTAACATTTATAGAGTCTGGATGGGATACCAAAAAACTGTGCAAGCTGATTGCAATGTCTGCCACGTATCGCCAGGATTCTAAGGCAACTCCATACAGCAGGGAAAATGATCCGGAGAACAGGCTATTGTCGCATGGGCCGGCCATGAGAATGTCTGCAGAAATGATCCGCGACAATGCCTTGCTGGCAAGCGGGTTGCTGAATAAAAAGATAGGCGGTAAAAGTGTAAAGCCATATCAACCTGGAGGGCTATGGGAAATAAACAATACGACCTATACAGCCGATTCCGGTGATGACGTGTACAGACGCAGCTTATATGTGCTGGTAAAACGATCTGTTCCAAATCCTACACTGGCTACATTTGATGCAACTTCACGAAGTTATTGTGTTGTTCGCAGACAGGAAACAAATACACCGCTGCAGGCATTGGTTACCCTCAACGACCCCACGTTTGTCGAAACTGCAAAAGTGATGGGCGAACAAATTTCGAAGGCAGACGACGTCAGGCAGGCGATCACGAAAGCGTATCGGAAGCTTACCGGGCTGACGCCTTCCGCGAAGGAACTTGAACTGCTGGAGAGCCTGCAACAGAAAGAACTCGCGAAATTCCGGGAAAATCCGAAAAGAGCAACGGGATGGTTAAGGGCCGGGCAGTATGTGGTAGGCAAAAATATGGACCCGGCGCTAGTAGCGGCAAATGCCGTCGTAGCAAGTGTTATTTTGAATTCAGATGCAACATTAACGAAACGATAGACCATGT
>DATHIE010000597.1:0-2766 GCA_035316905.1 Chryseolinea sp.
TATCGCACTGTCGTATCCATTCACTACACCTCCCCCCATAGATGGCTTAGTGTACTGAAGGACTGTATCACCGTCGATGATATGGGTAACGAGTGAATCACCCAGGACAATCAATTCCGCCTTCACCCATTCATCCTTTTCATATGTCCGTGAAGTAGAATTGAGGCAGTGATCCTTATACAATTCCCCGTTGTAAACAATTTCAGTACCGGGAGAACACATGTTTCCTGTGGGACGCGGCTTGCCGTCGCCAAGTCCGGCAAGGAATTGCATCTCAACTGAAATGGGCCAGTTCTGTTCTTTAAGCATCCCACGTGGATCCTGCGAGTGAAACATCACGCCGCTGTTAAGTATCGTATACTCCGGCGCTCCTTTCTGAAGTTCTCCTGTAAAATGATACTCCAACTTCAGATGAAAGTATGAGTAGGGTGTCTTATAATATAAGTGTGAGAATTGATCATTGAAGTCATCGTACTGATCATAACGCACCTTGATCATATCGTCCTCCACTCTGAAAGTGTTTCCAAAGTTTACGCCAGGATCATGATGATGCACTTTCACTATCCAGTCATTGATGTCTTTTCCGTTAAACAGTTTTATCCATTGTTCGTCGTTCTCTTGTTTTTTGGGTTGCGCGCAACAAACAAGGACCAGCAATAACACAGGGTGATAAAAGTATCTGCTCATCGGTAATAGAAATTTTTCTAATTCACTACAATGTAATCAAACCCCGGATTTCAGGGGATTGTAGAAAGAAATTAATTGGAATAATTTGATCATAGATTCAGGAAAAGGAACAGCAGGGATCGAATTGATTCGATAGGGTAGTCCGTCTGGGCTACCCTTCTTTTTGCCATTTCCACAAGAAACTGAATGCCTCCGATCGCAACACTCAAGTATTTTTCGCCTTCAAACTTGACTCATCCGAATTCTGCATTTTAATGTTGGCTTTTTTTGGAGCACAAAATATTTGAGTGTTGATTTATTGAGTGTTGATTGTTGAGTGTTTGTTTTTTTGGTCGTTTGCATGCTTCAGGTAAGAGTGTTTTGGAGTGAGTGTGCGAAACGCCCAATGCCCAATGTCCAACTCCGAATATCGAACGGGTTACGTGTAGCATACGAGAAAAGACTTTATTACATTCACTTTGTGTAACATTTATTTTATGAACAAGCTCCTCTTCATTGCGTTTCTGTTTTTTAACATTGTCATCTCCAGTGCTCAGAATAACACCTCGTTTCCATCTGGAGAAATCCGCGGGCCATTTGTATGGAATAGTAAGATCTATCCGGGAACGGTTCGCAATTACTGGCTATATGTACCTAAGCAGTATGAATCGTCAAAGCCGACTTGTCTCATGGTTGTGCAAGATGGATTGTCACGAGCAACGGGCTGGAAGCTTCCAAGAACTCTCGATTCATTGATCAACCAAAAGACGATTCCGGTTGTGATTGGTGTTTTCGTCGATCATGGGACTGTACCCGCAACTGGTGCGGACAATTACCCTCGATATAACAGATGTTTTGAATACGATGCGTTAGGCGACAAGTATGCAAGGTTTCTGCTGGATGAATTACTTCCGGAGGTAATGCGATCATATAACATTAGCAAGGATCCCAACGACAGGTCTATTGCCGGAGCTAGCTCAGGGGCTATTTGTGCTTTCAACGTAGCTTGGGAAAGACCTGACCAATTCAGACGAGTGCTCAGTACAATCGGAACGTACGTGGGCCTTCGCGGTGGCGATGAATTTACAACCCTGGTACGTAAGACCGAACCCAAACCTATTCGTGTTTTTCTGGAAGATGGAACTCAGGACCTCAATATCTACGGAGGAGATTGGTGGATGGCAAATCAAAACATGCTCTCGGCGCTGACATATTCAGGATATGAAGTGAACCATGCATGGGGTGAAGGCGGGGGACACGACAGCAAACATGCTGCAACGATCATGGCAGATGCGTTGGCCTGGTTGTGGAAAGATTATCCTGCACCTGTACAAGCGCATAAAAGCAATGACCAACGCCTGAAATTATTGGTTGAAGGAGAAACGTGGAAAGAAATTCCATTGATGGAAAAGAAAGCCGGCAAACTGGCCGTCAACAAAGCAGGAGAAGTTTTCTTTTCTGACAAACAAAACATCTACAGAGTAGACCATTCAGGGATGGTGTCGCCTTACGCTAAACTAAAGGGTGATGCAGGTGCTTTGTCCTTCGATAATGAAGGAAGACTTTATGTATCGGATAGCCGCGAGCGCAAAATCGCGGTCATAGACAAAGGTGTTGTCAAGGAAATCGTTAAGGACGTTGATGTCGCCTTCATCACGTTGACGGGAAAAGGAATTTATTACACCGATCCTGTTAAAAATCGAATCGGCTATTTCAATCTCGCTTCATCTAAGACTCTATACTTTAATATACCTTTTAAACCAACAGGCATCGCCGTGTCTGCCGAACAGACTTTCATAAATGTCGGGATGGGAGACTATGTATTTGGTTACTCGTATAAAATAGAGGACGATGGCAGCTTATCGCAGGAACAACCTTACATCCATTACCATGTTCCTTATGGGGAAGTCACGCCAGGTATCAAAGGAATGACAGTTGATTCGCAAAATCTTCTTTACTCTGTTACCAACATGGGGATACAGGTTTCGGATCAATTGGGACGCGTGAACTTTATATTCTCGAAACCCGCCCATGAAATTGTGGATGTCAAACTCGCGGGGCCTGATTTTAATCTCCTCTTCGTAAGTTCGAATGGACGAT
>DATHIE010000598.1:0-12134 GCA_035316905.1 Chryseolinea sp.
GAGGTAGCTCCTGCGTTGCTTGCCCTCACAAGGCCATAGGTTCGCAAATTTTTCTTTCGATAGAGATCTGCAGTCATCTTTTGCATCATCACCCCATACAACTGACGCATCTGCTCTGCGGAATGTCCGGAAGGAAATGTGGTTACATCGGGCCACAGCCATTCGTCATAACCATCATTTTCGTCCATTTTATAGCCGCTTACCCCTTTGTCTAATAGATTCTTTTGAAAGTGAGATGCGATAAGATTTCTCGCGGCAGGCAGTGAATAGTCGGGCACCACTCCGGTCCATACGGTATGAGATGCCGTGAACGGAAGTATGGGACGGTACAATTCACTTTCAGGAGAAACAAATGGATTCAGCCAGACATTTACCTGCACACCTTGTTGATTCATGTTCTTTATAAACTTTGCTGGCTCAGGGAAGCGGCTGCTATCCCACTCATAGGTGCAAGGATACGATCTGCTTTGCCATCCGGGCTCAAGGCCAATCACCGAAAGCGGAAAATTTCGTTTCTTAAATTCAGCTACCTCGGCGGCAACGTCTTTATCACTATAGAGTGTCGGTGTTCGATGCCAGAATCCCAAACCCCAGCGCGGTGGCAAACAACCTCCGCCATTAAAAAGATTATAGCGCTGAACGACATTGAGCATTGTCGGTCCACCAAAAATGTAGACTTCAGTCCCATGTGTCGGTACGAGGATCTCAACGTTATCAGAATATGGCGATGCATCCCACGACTTATCTGTATTTCTATCGCGTACCTCGGGGGGATTTTTACTGTCCTTCCTGACAGCGGTACCTACCCAAACGTCAATGTAGGTGGGTGAGTTGATGAACACGCCGTACCCTTTCGATGACACATAAAATGGTACGGGTGCATGCGTGCGTCCATTGTCTTTTCCTCCGTAGTGGTCAACATGAAGGCGCATGATCCTTCCGCGTTGTTCTACCGTCTTGAAATTCAATCCCAATCCAAATATTTTTTCTGCTTTATCTAATGGGAAGCGCAAGTAGGTCTTGCCGTCGACCAGCCTGAATGAAATTTCTCCTTCGGATAAAGGAAAGGGCACATCAGTCATTGCATTGATTGTCGAGATTTTTGGTGTCGCGCCCGATGTGGTCAGGAAGTTTACGGAGTCGGGATTGCCTGCTTTTGCAACCCAGATACCTGACGCTACTTTGTTCCACTGCAGTTGCTGGGCGTGACAGGGTGCTGTAACGCTCAGAAGAATCAATAAAGCTATGTTGGTGGCGTAGCGCATGGGGCAGGGTATGAGGTATAGGGTATAGGGTATATGGTATATGGTATATGGTATAAGGTATGAGGTCTTTCGCATTTATTCTGGGTCTTTTGCGTGTATTTTTTTTTGGGTCTTTTGCGCTTAAAAACAAACGTGGCAATTCCTCTAATTGTCTTACAACTGCATCTTTCTGAAAGCGCGGCGAATGTGGGATAGATCAAATAAACTTTAAAGGGCGCAGGAAATCCAAAACGCAGAAATCGCAAAAGAATGCACGCAGAAATCGCAAAAAAAAACAGGGCCAAATCGACAGGTCGATGTAAAACCGTGGACTGATTTTTTAAGGCGCTATATCTTTCAAATAATTCCACTCTTCAATTAACACCACCGTCAAAGAAAAAACGAGAATGTACAGGATGAGGTCATACTTGCTTCTAAGTTTTACATAACCGAGCACTAGCAGAAATAGAGGAGCGGTAACGACATAAATATAAAAGGCTTCAAAGAATATCCCGAAAAATGGGTTGGTATATGAATCTGGAATGAAGTTTGAAATCACTTTTGCAACTATGATTACAACTAGAGGTAATGCGATGACGCAGATTATTCCCCAAAAAAGAGAAATTGCAATAATATCTTTTTGCTGCGATCGTCTGAAGTTTAGTACCAGTTTGGTCAGAAGTGAAATTATGAAGATGCAAATGATGGCTAAATAGAAATATTTATTTCTCACTTTTTCGGTCCGTGTATTGTGATCTTGCTCTCTGACCAGTTTAGACTTTTCAAAGAACTCTGTTTTTACCAATTCACCATCTACAAAATATTTACGGGAAACAATTTCATTGCTGCGATCATAGAATGTCCAGGTGGAATCTTCAATTCCATTATTAAACGTTCCTTCAATCATCAGCTGATGATTATTAGATAATCTTTTGAACGCTCCATCAAGTCTCGTGTCTTTGAAATTAAGTTCATCGGTAGCTGAATCAAGATTCAGTGTGATTGAGGTTGTTCCGTGAATTGTCAATGATTCTTTTAGCGATTTGTAATTGGATAGGCTACCTTTTGTCCCGTACCGGTCCTGCATGTCCTGTAACAAACGTAGATCAAGGTCTGCCAATATCTGTTTTTTGTGAAACTCATCATCAAGCGGGGGATATCTGTAAATTCGTATTTCTTGCACGCCGATCACGACTTAGCTATCGAGCCTGTAAAGTTGATAGACGCTTGGGTAAACGCTATCTGAAAAGTCAATTGTACCTGATTTGAATAATATGTATTGGGGTTGCTCAAATGCTTGTCTGGCATCGGGAACAGAGGTGGCGCAGAATGCGAAGAATGATACAGCCGCTACCAGAAGGGGATTTACTTTTGGTTTTAACGTATTTTCTGGATTGTAAAAAAATCCAATTGGAAGTATAACCAGCGCAATTAGGTCCGTGATATCTACCGTTCTGTTGATCGTGTAAAAAGTACGGCTGAACAAGTCAATAAGAGACTGCGAATAGGGACTCTTCCAAACCACAAAAATTAATGCAGTCAAAAAGTATACTTCCGGTTTTTTTCTCGGAAGGAATGCTGACCAAAATGACGCAAAAAGAAATAGGCCGCAGAAGTCCGACAACTTTCCCGTCAGCCCATTGTGAAATTGTGCTTTTAAATAAAAATCATTCAGCAGCAGGAGCGCCAGGCATATTAGAAAAGGAATATTGTTGATGGATCGTAGTCTCTCTTTCATGCAGTAAAAACAGATTCCAACGGCAGAGTTAGTATTTGCTGCAAAGTCAATGAAGTTTTGGAATTCTCCAAAGAGGAGGAGAAATGGTAAATGGTTAGTGGTAAGGTGGCCTCATTTATTCTGCGCCTTTGCGTGTATTCTTTTGCGCCTTTTGCCCTTAAAAACAAACTTGGCAAATCCCACCAGTCCTCCTACAACTGCATGCTTTTAAGAGCGCGGAGCACGTGGATAGTTTAAATAAACTTAAAGAGCGCAAGAAATCCAAAGCGCAGAAAGCGCACACTAGTGAGTAATGAACTCCCCAGCATGCCGCGAGTTGCCGCGCCGGCTTGCTAAGAATGCAATGATTTGTTGGCATATGTTTTTCATGAACAGTGGAAAGATTTGTTCTTATGGATTTCTTTTCAACTGAAAACATCGTAAGTCTCTTTACCCTGACTTTCCTTGAAATCGTCTTAGGGATCGATAACATCGTATTCATCTCCATCGTCAGTGGTCGTTTACCCGCTTCTCAACAAAGGAAGGCGCAGGTGATCGGTATCGGCCTGGCATTTTTGGGAAGAATATTGTTGCTGCTTACCATTACCTGGATTATTGGTTTAAGCAAACCGTTCTTGCACTTCAACGATTTTGCGCTTAGCTATCGCGATATAATTTTGATTCTTGGCGGCTTATTCCTGGTCGGAAAGAGTACATCAGAAATTCACAAACGCATAGAAGGAACCGAACATCACAAGGAACCAAAAAAACTTTCAATGGGATCAGCTCTCATCCAAATACTTATTCTGGATCTAGTATTTTCGCTTGACTCTATAGTAACAGCTATTGGACTTTCGGATGTTTTGCTCACAATAATCATCGCTATAGTTATATCTCTTGGGATCATGTTGCTGTTCATGAAGCACGTAAATGAGTTCATTCAGAAACATCCGGCCATGAAGATCCTCGCGATCTCCTTTCTGATTATGATCGGCACCGTACTCGTCATCGAAGGACTACACGTCCACGTCCCTAAAGGATATATCTATGTATCAATGGCCTTCGCATTAGGAATCGAATTCCTGAATATGTGGATTCGAAAGAAGGAGCCGGAGCCTGAGGTTAAGAAGGCTGTGGCTAAGGAGGCCGTGGTGGGGAATAGAGTAAGAAGTAAGAAGTAAATGGTAAGTAGTAAGTAGTAAGTAGTAAGTAGTAAGTAGTAAGTAGTAAGTAGTAAGTAGTAAGTAGTAACCTATTACGGGAATGTCATCCAGAGCGCTTGCTGCATTATCAAAGGACTAGGAATGGATTTTGCAAATTGACTGATGACAGTTGAATTCTTACGCGAAGGACGACCTACCGGAATTATGCACCGTACTGGGTCAGAGGGATTCTTTGCGAGGGCGCGCAATTATACTTGGATAGTGTGTGTCTCCATTCCTTACGAGCAGGTCTTTATAAAAAGAGAAGCCGCTCAGGAGACAGTTTCAAAGGGGTGGCTCACTCAGCTCCTCATTGTTCATTGTTCATTGTTCATTGATCATCGCTCCTCACCCCCCCCGGTCGTCTGCAGTTGTAAAAATATAAGTGGTGTGTTATCATTTAAAAACTTGATAACGTCCGTCAAACATTTTTTTAGTTGGCAAAAATCTTCCGGCTTTGTGAGCAGACATGCAGCGCCCAGGGTAGACGCCTTCTCTACATCCCTTTCGTGGGAGGACGTTGAATACATTACAATTGGAATTTCTTTCGTCGTGCTATTAGCCTTGAGCTCGTTAAGACAATCCCAGCCACTGATGCGCGGCATGTTTATGTCCACAAATATGACAGTAGGTAGTTGAGCTGAAAGATCTAACAAATCTTTTAACGCTTTTTTAGGATCCGCTTCCGTCACGCAGATTGTTTCAGGCGAAACCTCCTCTAGTGCTTCTCGAAATAATGCCCGGTCGTCCGAGTCATCATCGATCAATAAAATTTTAATAGCCATAGGTCTTAGGATAAATATTGAGGGTTAATTCAATGCTAGACCGGCAGCAGGATGGTAAAGATAGCACCTTTATCCGGGATTCCTTGGGCGAAAATATAACCTCCATGCCTATCTACTATTTTTTTGCATAATGCCAGTCCCAATCCGGTTCCTTCATATTCATCTTTGGGGTGAAGGCGCGAAAAGGACTCGAAAATTTTATGGTCGAACTCAACTTCAAACCCTATACCGTTATCGGAAAGTTCAATCTTTGAATATTTTTTGCCATCTTTTTCGATCTCCGTGCCGGAAATTTTGATGAGCGGCGGCTCGCTCACCTTTGAGAACTTTAATGAGTTGTTAATCAGGTTGTAAAAAAGCTGGTGCACGAGGATGGAATTCCCACGGATCACGGGCAACTCACCTATGGTGATCGAAACTTTTTTCTGAGAGATTACTAATTCCAGGTCGGTCTCTATCTGGCGTATGATCTTAGAAAGGTCCATTCGCGTAAATGACTCTTCCGCGACGCCGTGCATAGAATAGTTCAACACGCCTTCGATCATGGAGTACATGCGTGAAGTGGCCTTCTGGATTTTTTCCAGGTACAGATTGCCTTTCTCAGGTAACATCTTTCCAAATTCATCCGACAGCCTTCCAGCGAACGTTCTAATCTTGCGAACGGGCTCCTTTAAATCGTGGCTTGCCACGTGAGCGAACTGGATCAGGTCCTCATTTGTTCGCTGCAATTCGATAGTCCGCTCGTTTACTTGCTTGCTCAGCTCTGTAAACTGCTTCAGCTCCGTTATATCGATGGTAATTCCAACGATCTTGTGCGCTTTTCCGCTTTTATCGATAAGGACCCTGCCCACTGACTTTATCCATCTCACCGAACCGCCCCTAGGACGAATTCGGAACTCGGTGCTGTATACAGTTTGACCATTTATTTGTTGTGAGACTTCAGGTTCAATCAAATGCTGGTCTTCAGGAATTACTGTTGCTTTAAGCTGGTCAATGTCAAACGCCTCGTTTTCACTGTATCCGTAATTTTCTTTGTGTAGTAGGGTAGATACAAGAGCACCGGTTTTGAAATCGTACTCATAAGAACCCAGGTGACCCGCTTCGAGCGCAAGCTGGAGTCGGTCTGCCACATTACGTCGAAGTTCTTCGGCTCTTTTTATGTTTTGTATGTCGGTTGCTGAACCAAACCAGCTAGCCACGTTTCCACCGCCATTCTTTAACGGAACGTTGCGCACGATGTGCCACGAATACTCTCCTGACGCAGCACGTAGCCGGAATTGAGCATCGAGAATATTTTCCCGGCTGACAATGCCTGTGCCCATTTTTCGCTTGCCTCTTTTTCGTCTTCGGGATGAACAATAGCCTGCCAGCCATGTACAAGGGATTGCTCGGTGCTGAGGCCGCTGTAGCCGTACCACCGTTGATTAAAGTAGTTGGGCCTGCCGAACTTATCCGTAGCCCAGATTAATTGTGGAACAACATCAGTGAGCGTGCGAAATCTTTCATTTGATTCTTCTAATGCTTTCTCTGCCTCCCGCCTTTTAGTTATATCAAAAAATGTGATCACAACTCCGTCGGTACGATCTTCTTTGGTCCGGTAGGGTAGAAAGCGAATGAGGAATGAGCGGTTGTCTTTTGTGGATACTTCGCGATCGATAACAGTCAATCCCTCGAGCACAGATTCCGCATCCTCAGTCAAACCTGTATAATCTATTTTACTAGTAATATCGGTGACAGGCCGCCCATAGTCAGATTGTCTAAGGTTGAAAAGATGGCTTACCGTGGGGGTGAATAGTTTTATGTGGAGACTCCTATCGAGGAAGATAGTTCCAACGTCGGCGGAGTTGATCAGGTTCTGGAGATTGTTGCTTGTAAGGATTGTTTCTTCAATCTTCACTTTCAACTCCTGGTTCACAGTGCGGAGCTCTTCATTTATAGATTGCAGTTCTTCCTTGCTGGTCTCCAGTTCCTCGGCAGCGGATCGAAGCTCTTCATTGATTGCTTGCAACTCCTCATTGGAGGCTTTTAATTCTTCAGACTGTAATTCATGTTGCTCGATTGAATTTCTTAAATGGACTTTTACATGAATGAGTTCGTCCTCCAGCCGCTTCGCCATTGGTTCATCAGATGCAACCATGAGTTCATCACTTTGTTTTTCAGCAGTAGCATTCGACTCAAACACTACAAGGATAAAGCCTTTAGAGAGGTCATCGTTTTGAAGTACCGGCCGGACGTGCACCGTTACGGATTGCAACTTGTCATCTATCTTAACTTTCAGGCCCCGCGCCTCCACAGCAGTCTGACTCTGAATGGATTTATACAACGCCGATCGAAGCTCCAGCCGTAGCTCTGGCCGGATCACCTGAAGCAGATTCTGTGTCGGTTCACCACCTGTAAATTCAAAATACTTCCCTGCCTTATTGGACATATGAACGATATCATACTCCTCGTTGACGACCACGGAAGGCGGTGCGTACTCCTCAAGTAACCTTTGATGTAGTTCTCCAAATGTAATCCTGTCCTGGTTTTCGCAGATTAAATTGAGACAACTTGAAGCTTGGAATTGACTCCGGAACCGGATAATGCCTTGAGTTGACCGGCCTGCTTTGAAAAATATGGTACTCCCTATTGAAGGTTGAGTAGAGATCGCTGGCGCCTTCAATCGATTCTGAGGTACCAAGGAAAAGAAAACCACCGGGGTTTAATGCGAAGTGAAATGTCTCCATTACCCTTTCCTGTGCCGACTGATTAAGGTAGATCAAGGCATTACGGCAGCTGATCAAATTGAGCCTGGAAAATGGCGGATCTTTCAGAAAATTGTGCGTAGCAAAAAGAAGCATCTCTCGGATCTCGCGTCGCACTCTATAGCCATTATTCTCCTTGTTAAAAAATCTTGCCAATCGGGTCGGAGAAACATCGGCTGCATCGTTGATCGTATATAGACCTTCGCGTGCAACAGCGATTGCCGCTTCATCAATATCGGTGGCGAATATTTGGATTTTCGGACCCTCGTCCATACCGGTCGTTTGCTCCGCGCATATCATTGCCAGTGAATATGCTTCCTCACCCGTTGCACACCCTGCTACCCAGATGCGAATGCGATTGTCATTATTTTTTCGATTGATCAACACGGGTAGCACATCTGTTTCTACGATACGAAATGCTTTGGGATCCCGGAAGAAATTTGTTACCGAAATCAACAAGTCCTTCAAGAGCGCGGATGTTTCTTCGGGATTTTGCTTCAGGAACGTCGCATAGGTGGAAAGGCTAGGAAGGTTCCTGACGTTGATGCGCCTTTCGATACGACGCAAAAGGGTAGGTCGCTTGTAATTGGTGAAGTCGTGGCCGACGCGCACCCGGAGCTGCGTAAAGATTTCCCGAAGCGCGTGTTGTTGGTCCTCGTGACGTGCGTCGGGTTCTTCAGAAATTTTTAGTACACTCCGATTTTTTTTGTAAACAAATATCCGTTCCGGTATTTCTGCGACAGGAAGAATCTCATCGACCAATTCCGTCTCAATGGAATTGCGGGGCATCTCGTTGAATTCTGCCTCCTTTGGATTTTGAACATACGCTGCTCCCCCGCGCTCTTTTATTCTTTTCAGTCCCATAGAACCGTTTGCACCTGTACCCGATAAGACACACACAGCCCGGGGACCGTGTGATTCTGCAAGTGTTCTGAAAAAGATATCGACTGGCGCTCGCCGATCCTCGATGGTCACGTTTCGAGACATTGTGATGTATCCATCAAGCATTTCCAGGTGTTGGTTAGGCGAGATTACATATACCTGGTTAGGCCGAACCTTTGTTTTTTTGGTTACGCTATCCACAGGGATATCCGCAACATTTCTTAACAGTTCAACGAGTTTTGAATCATGATCCGGCGACATGTGTAAAATGACGACGTAAACGCACCCAGAGTCTTTGGGGACATTTTTTGAAGAATTCCTGCAAAGCCTGAATACCGCCGGCTGAGGCACCGATCCCAACGACTAGGAAGTCTTCCTGCGGATCAACGTCATTAGAATTTTTATGTGGTAAAGAATTTCTTTTCTTAGTCATCCTATGTAAAGTTAAGAATAGTGCTATGCGATGGCACAGCTTAAGAAAATTAATTATCTACCTTTTCCTCTCGTGTTTGCGTAGTCCGCGTTGACGGAATGTATTGAATGTGTTTCTTCAATTTTGCGTTTCGTTAGTTGTTCATTTTCCCGGATAGACCGTCTCAGATAGTTTGCTCTAATCTCCATTTCTTTTGCTTTCTTGAAATACAAGCCAGCATTCTTTGGATCGTTGTTGGCGGCGTAGTGGTCTCCGGTGTTGTTCAATAAAAATATGCCCTCTTCGATTCCCCGTATAGCGTTCCAGATACTTCCTTCAATGCTATCGCTCAGTATCGACAATAATGTATCGCCGGAAAACGCGTGACCGGTATGACATCTGAATCTCGCAACGTCACCGTCCTTTATGGCTGATAGCACACCATGACACAGGTGTAGGGAGTCAATTCGCCCATTGGTTTTTTACCTATTTGCTCTTCCATCATCGCTACTTTTAATTCTGAGTGGGTTTGCTCGCGCTGCCGGTTGCCTGGCTCGTGATTCTCAGCAGCTGGCTGCAAAACAAGTTTGCTCAATACGGCCGCCATTTCTCGAACAGTTATTTTATAGTCCAGTTCCCTTACTAATCTCAGCGCGCTTTCTGGCATTCCAGGAACCTCAGCTTCCTGGGGATCCTGAACAATGGCTGTTCCACCAAACCGTTTAATAGCCCATAAGCCGGCGGCGCCATCATCAAGCGAGCCAGACAATATTATACCTATGACACGCGAACCATATGCATATGCCGCGGATCGAAATAATGGATCAACGGCCGGCCGGAATCGATTTTCTTTTGGACCACGAACAACACGAACACGTCCACTCTCGATCATCAAATGACGATCGGGAGGTGCTACATATACTCGGCCCGATGTGATGGGTTCGTTATCGATCGCATTGGCTACTGTCATCGGTGTTACTTTGCCTAGTACTCGCGGTAACACTCCAGTCAGATCTGACGGCATGTGCCATACGATGAATATCGATGCGTCTATCGCTTTGGAGATTCCAGAAAAAAGCCGCTTGAGGGCGTCAATCCCGCCCGCTGAAGCGCCAATAACTATGATATTCTTTTTGTTCATTTTAGAATCATGGGTATAAAATTCCACACTAATGTATCACTTTAGGGGGACCGTGATCTTACGTTTCGTACTGGTGCGTACAACAATTATAATTCTGACCTCGGCGGCGCCATTTCCAATCGAGGGCAACGGCGGGAGTATTTAATCAAGAAACGACAATAAATAGAGGCCATGAATGATGCCAAAGTTGTTGGGCAATGAGCTGAAAAAATACTTTTTTTAATGTCATTCAGAGCGCATTCTACTTCTATTCAAACTTGCTCACAAACTATGGAGGCACACACAATTTTACAAAGAGCTGTGTTCTCCCGCGAAGAAACTGACCGATCTAACTACTGGTTTTGTTGGTTAGTATCTTTACGCAAACTTCCGACAGATCCTTCGCGAAAAGATTCAACGGTGTTAAAGTAGTTTGTATAACCCATTCCATCGGCGCAAGTGTTTGATAAGGAATCAACCGCTCTGGAAGACAGCGCGAAGGAGTTGCGCCCATAAAAAAAGCGCGCAATTCCGATTGCGCGCCTGTTAATTATGCCACACATCTGTTCTTATTGAGTGACAATCAATTTCTTTTCTTCTCCATTTCTTCCGCAGTAACAAGATGATGCTCAAGCGTCGCTACCTTTTCGGATGCCCAGCCTTTTAATTCAGGGTCATTTCCGTCGTCGGCCTGCTTCTTGAACTCTTTGATATCCTCCTGGTGATCATCGACCATCAGCTTGCAATAAGCTTTGTCAAAATCTTCACCAGTCTTGTCAGCGATGTCGTCCAATTTCTTTTGGTTCTTGTCGCTCAAGGCGATGGGTAACGTAATATTCTTCTTTTCTGCTATCGTTTTTAGCTCCTTGTTGGCTGCGCTGTGGTCAGTCAGGATCATCTTGGCATAATTCTTCACCTCATCTGAAGTCGAAGTTTTCATGGCAAGCTCTGCCAACTGAACTTCAAGCATACCACCGTCAGCGGCATCTACGACAAACTCAGCATCATTCTCAGTTTTTCTGTCGTCAAACTTTTCTTCGTTCTGTTCTTCAGCCAGATCCTTGCTGTCGCCCGAATCTTTTGTGCTACATGTATAAAGCAACAAGGAGGATAGAAGTAAAAGTGAAAGCGAAAGTATCTTTATGTTTTTCATAGTTGTAATAGGATGTTTGTTTGTTAACGAAGGGTACAATTTTGAACCCACGCCGAATGGCCTGCCAACGTTTGAAAAATGGACGCATTGGGGATAGATAAGGCTTATTTCTCCACAGTACCAGGAAAAAAATGTGTAGGTAATTCCACGTCCAAGGCCTGACTCTCATTCCTTTCGCTCCCCTTTAGTGGTGTCCTTCAGAGTTAGACACCATGGGTGCATGGAAAAAATAGGCGATTACGTAGTCAAGACAATATTCATCAATTGCCATGAGCTTTAGCTCGTGGACTAAAGTTGAGAATGATTTAGGGCTTTAGCCCAACTAAAACTATCCATTTCATTGTGTGATCGCTTGGGCTAAAGCCCGGGTTGCTGTTTGTTATGAATCTACCCCGACTGGTCGGGGTGGCAATTGATTTAATGCAACAATGAATGGTGAAGGAGGTACGTCATTGTAAGCGCTTGCGTTACTATCAAACGACTGAGCTAATGGAATGGGTTGTATGAATTGTATAGATGCCTATGATCGTTCACGCGAAGGATCTGTTAGTACAAGAGCAGCATCGTTGACATTGCGGATCCCTTCCAACAGATCCTTCGCGCCCAGGTACGCGGGCATTAATTTCGTTTGCAAAATCCATTTCCTTTATCGTAAGGAGGTAGTCGCTCTGGAAGACAGTACTAAAGAGGAGTGCGATGGGTGCAGGTGCTTGATAGGTAAGCAATCGCTCTGGAAGACATATTAAAAGGAGGACGGATTCGCATGGCCGATTGCATTTTGTGGGCTTTTTTTATAGCTTTTACTGCTCATGCCCGGCTGAACAGTGATAAATTAAAACCGTTCCTTTCTATTCAGGATGAATGAACATGCATTT